>NZ_JBFUBD010000001.1:0-112463 GCF_056405935.1 Polaromonas sp. P1_E3 | reverse complement strand
GGCCGTTTCGTACTCGACGTGGGCGGTGTTGATGGTGATGCCGCGGGCCTTTTCTTCGGGAGCCGCGTCAATCTGGTCGTAACCCTTGGCTTCGCCGCCGAACTTGGATGCCAGAACGGTCGTGATCGCCGCCGTCAGCGTCGTCTTGCCATGGTCCACGTGGCCAATCGTGCCGACGTTGACGTGCGGCTTGGTCCGCTCAAATTTGCCTTTTGCCATTTTTCTCTCCAGATAAAGAACATGCCCGTGTACGGTTTAACGTCTGCACTGTGTTGCTGATTCACTTCGCACGGGCACGAAGTGGCACACAATCGCAGACAAGGAAAAAAGCTGCCGATCCCACCCGGGACCGGCAGCGAACGTTACTTACTTGGCGCGCGAAGCCATGATGGCTTCCGACACGTTGCGCGGAGCTTCAGAGTAGTGCTTGAACTCCATGGAGTACGTTGCACGGCCCTGCGACATCGAACGCAGCGTCGTCGAATAACCGAACATTTCAGACAGCGGCACTTCTGCCTTGATGGCCTTGCCGCCACCGACCATGTCTTCCATGCCCTGCACCATGCCGCGGCGTGAGGACAGATCGCCCATCACGTT
This sequence comes from Polaromonas sp. P1_E3, assembly GCF_056405935.1. Lineage (NCBI taxonomy): Bacteria > Pseudomonadati > Pseudomonadota > Betaproteobacteria > Burkholderiales > Comamonadaceae > Polaromonas > Polaromonas sp. P1_E3. The sequence goes on along the minus strand of NZ_JBFUBD010000001.1, from coordinate 111,866 downwards.
GCCGGCGTAGTCTTCAGGCGTCTCAACTTCCACAGCCATCATGGGCTCCAGAATCACGGGGCTGGCCTTGCGGCAGCCTTCCTTGAAACCGAAGATGGCAGCCATCTTGAACGCGAGTTCGTTCGAGTCCACATCGTGGTACGAACCGAAGTGCAGCGTGACCTTGACGTCAACCACCGGGTAACCGGCCAGCACGCCAGACGTGACGGCTTCGTTGATACCCTTTTCCACCGCGGGGATGTATTCGCGAGGAACCACGCCGCCCTTGATGGCGTCAACGAATTCGATGCCCTTGCCGGCTTCGTTAGGCTCAATCTTGAGCACAACGTGGCCGTACTGGCCCTTACCGCCGGACTGACGCACAAACTTGCCCTCAGCGTCTTCCACCGTCTTGCGGATGGTTTCGCGGTAAGCCACTTGCGGCTTGCCCACGTTGGCTTCCACGCCGAATTCGCGCTTCATGCGGTCAACAATAATTTCCAGATGCAGCTCGCCCATGCCGGCGATCAGGGTCTGGCCGGATTCTTCGTCGGTCTTGACGCGGAAAGACGGATCTTCCTGGGCCAGACGTTGCAGCGCGATACCCATTTTTTCCTGGTCGGCCTTGGTCTTGGGTTCCACGGCCTGGGTAATCACAGGCTCAGGGAACACCATGCGCTCAAGCATGACGATGGCATCCGGATCGCACAGGGTTTCGCCCGTGGTCACGTCTTTGAGGCCCACGCAGGCGGCGATGTCGCCGGCGCGGATTTCGCTGACTTCTTCACGGTTGTTGGCGTGCATCTGCACGATACGGCCGATACGCTCTTTCTTGCCCTTGATCGGGTTGTAAACGCTGTCGCCCYTTTTCAGGACGCCGGAGTAAACACGCACAAACGTCAGCTGGCCCACAAACGGGTCAGTCATCAGCTTGAATGCCAGCGCAGAGAACTTCTCTTCGTCGTCAGCCTTGCGGGTGACGGGCGCTYCATCTTCGTCCATGCCCTTGACGGGAGGAATGTCGATCGGCGACGGCATGAATTCAATCACGGCGTCCAGCATGCGCTGCACGCCCTTGTTCTTGAACGCGGAGCCGCAGTACATCGGCTGGATTTCGCTGGCGATGGTACGCGTGCGGATGCCCAGCTTGATTTCAGCTTCGGTCAAGTCACCTTCTTCGAGGTACTTGTTCATCAGTTCTTCGGACGACTCGGCAGCAGCCTCGACCATCTTCTCGCGCCATTCCTTGGCCAGCTCGACGAGCTCGGCGGGGATGTCGCTGTAGGTGAACTTCATGCCTTGCGAGGCTTCATCCCAGATGATGGCCTTCATTTTCAGCAGGTCAACCACGCCGGTGAAGCTTTCTTCAGCACCGATGGGGATCACCATGGGCACAGGACTGGCCTTCAGGCGCAGCTTCATCTGCTCGACGACCTTGAAGAAGTTCGCGCCGGTGCGGTCCATCTTGTTGACGAATGCGAGGCGGGGAACCTTGTATTTGTTGGCCTGGCGCCAGACGGTTTCCGACTGGGGCTGAACGCCACCCACGGCACAGTACACCATGCAGGCGCCGTCAAGCACGCGCATGGAACGCTCGACTTCGATGGTGAAGTCCACGTGGCCCGGGGTGTCGATGATGTTGATGCGGTGCTCAGGCAGGGACGTGTCCATGCCCTTCCAGAAGCAGGTGGTTGCAGCGGAAGTAATCGTGATACCGCGCTCCTGCTCTTGCTCCATCCAGTCCATGGTGGCCGCGCCGTCGTGAACTTCACCAATCTTGTGGTTCACGCCGGTGTAAAAAAGGATCCGCTCGGTGGTGGTGGTCTTGCCGGCATCAATGTGCGCGGAAATGMCGATGTTGCGGTATTGGGAAATGGGGGTAGCGCGGGACATAAATTACTTTCAGTTCGGGGTTACGAACAAAGACTCGTTGAAAGACTGCCCGGCACCGGGCATCCTTCATTTCTTCTACGCGTCTGCCGGCCAGGAGTGATGTTGTGCAAGACACCCGGCTGGCAGAAATTGGGGTTGAACCGTCAGCAATCAAGGTGCTCAGCACCTTGAAACCAACCAGCAACCCGTCAATTCAGCGCAGCAAATACTGCAATCGAAAATTAGAAGCGGAAGTGGCTGAACGCCTTGTTGGCTTCTGCCATGCGGTGAACTTCGTCACGCTTTTTCATGGCGCCGCCACGGCCTTCAGTCGCTTCCATCAGCTCATTGGCCAAACGGAGAGACATCGACTTCTCGCCACGCTTTTTGGCGGCTTCTTTCAACCAACGCATGGCCAAGGCCATACGGCGGACAGGACGCACTTCAACCGGCACCTGGTAGTTGGCGCCGCCGACACGGCGGGACTTCACTTCAACCATGGGCTTGATGTTGCCGATGGCCATATGGAAAGCCTCGAGCGGATCTTTGCCGGGGTTCTTTTTCTCGATAAAGTCGAGCGCGCCATAGATGATGCGCTCTGCAACGGCCTTTTTGCCGCCCTGCATGATCACGTTCATGAACTTGGCGAGATCAACATCGCCAAATTTTGGATCAGGAAGAATTTCACGTTTAGGGACTTCGCGACGACGTGGCATTTTTTCACCTCTTTGCTTCAGTTGGCATTGCTTTTGGCAACACCGCGAGAGTTATCAAAACCCTCACTTACTCGACCGGCGCAACTATTTGCACTTGGGTCACTTCGTTTCAGACACCTGCCAGGGCGAATGAAACACCTGTTTTGAAGAACTATCACAGACTTCCGTGACAACTTCTTCTGGCGCGAGCTCTCAATGAAGAGAAAAACCCGAGCCGGCTCGGCTTATTTGGCCTTTGGCTTTTTCGCACCGTACTTGGAGCGCGACTGCTTGCGGTCTTTCACGCCTTGCAAGTCGAGCGAACCACGGACGATGTGGTAACGCACACCGGGCAAGTCCTTGACACGACCGCCACGAACCAGCACCACGCTGTGTTCCTGCAGGTTGTGGCCTTCGCCGCCGATGTAGGAAATGATTTCAAAACCGTTGGTCAGGCGCACTTTGGCAACCTTACGCAGAGCGGAATTGGGCTTTTTAGGCGTCGTGGTGTACACACGGGTGCACACACCGCGGCGCTGCGGAGAATTTTCCATCGCAGGGCTCTTGGACTTGATCTTTTCGACCTCGCGCCCCTGACGGACTAACTGATTAATGGTTGGCATTGAAAACGTCCCTAAACGTCTGAAAACTGATTTACCGTGTTGATACGGCCACAAGTATTTCCCGCCACGAAAGCGGAAAAGCCTTCTAGTATAAACCGGATAGGGGAATCCCTCAAGCGGAACGCGCGGCCAGAACGCATTGAGAAGCTGACAACAGGTAATCTGGCGCCAAAAATCGGGATGTTAGTGCCCACTCCCATCAAACGGGATGGCGTCCAGGGGGCCTCTCATTACCGGAGAGTCACTTGAGGGGGTAGCTTCTGCACTCCCTGCCAAAGCGCGGGAGAAAAATAATCACCGCAAGCGCCTTACAAGCGATGACCGGCCGTAGCGGCGGGGAACRCAGCCTTAGCACCCACCGCGCGCTTCGTCTTATTTAATCCACAACCGGATGGCATCCCAGGCGCGTCCCAGGATGCCCGCCTCGCCTACCGCTTCCAGCGCCACCAGCGGCACTTCGGCCACCGGGGCGGGGTTGTCGCCCAGGGTGACCTTCAACGTGCCAACAGCCTGGCCCTTGGCAAACGGCGCCACCAGCGGGTCGGGCCGCGCCACCTGGGTTTTGACCTTGGCGGCACTGCCGGCCGCAACAGCCACCACGATGGCCTGCGGACGGCCCAGTTTCACGGTCGAGGAAGTGCCTTTCCATACCGACGGAGTGACTACGGCCTGGCCGGCGTCGAACAGCTTCACGGCTTCATAGGCCGTGTAGCCCCAATTCAGCAGTTTTTGTGATTCATTGGCGCGGGCACTATCACTCGCGGTACCCAGCACGATGGCCAGCAACCGGCGACCGCCCGGCGCACCGGCAGCACCCAGGTTGGGAAAGTCGCGCTTTGCCRTAGCGATCATGCAATAGCCGGCGGCGTCGGTATGGCCGGTTTTCAGGCCGTCCACGGTCGGGTCGCGGAACAGCAGGGTGTTGCGGTTGGTGTCGTTGGCTGCGGGYGTGCCGGGATAGCGGTATTTCTTGATGGCTGAATAGCCGATGTAGTCGGGAAAGTCCTGCATCAGCCGGGTCGACAGGATGCTCAGGTCACGCGCGGTGGTCGTGTGGCCGGGTTCGGTCAGGCCTTCGGGGTTCCGATAGGACGTGGACTTCATGCCCAGCGCCTTGGCCTGCTCATTCATGAGGCGGACAAAATTCTCGGCCGAGCCGCCCACGCCTTCGGCGAGCGCCATGGTGGCGTCATTGCCGGACTGCACCACCATCCCCTTGATCAGGTCTTCCACGGGCACCTGCATCTTTGGGTCGATGAACATGCGCGAGCCAGGCATCTTCCAGGCACGCTCACTGACGGGGAAGGTCTGCTTCAGGTCAATCTTTTTGGATTTGAGCGCATCGAACACCAGGTATTCGGTCATCAGCTTGGTCAGCGATGCGGGCTCAATCGGCGAATCGATGTCCTTGGCGGCCAGTATCTGGTTGGCGGTGACATCCAGCAGCAAATAGGAGCGCGCGGCGATTTCGGGGGCTTGCGGCACCTGGGCATGCACCACGGGCAGCGCCGCGGAGAAAGCCAGGAACACGGTGGCGGCAAAAGCGCGCAGGCCGGGGGCGGCGCGGAGGGCCTTGAGTGAAGCTTGCATCAGTAGGGGTTCAGTGAAATTCGGTGAAGGGGTAAGGGTCAGGGAGCGCCTGGCAAACAGCATCAGGCGGAGGGCGAAGACAGGTGGCGAACCACGAGGTTTTTCAGCAGGGGCAATTGTCCATGAAAGAAGTGGCTCCCTCCGGGCACAACGGTAACAGGCAGTGCCTGGGGCCGGGCCCAGTCCAGCACGGCAGACAACAGCACGGTGTCGTCCTGCTCGCCGTGCACAACCAGCGTTTTCAGGTGGGCGGCTTCGGCAATCGGCGCAGCCGGCGCGCGGCTCACGCTGGTGCCGACCAGCACCAGTTTTTCAATGTCGCGGGCTGCGCTGAGGCGTTCAAAAGCGTGGGTGGTGACAAAAGCGCCGAATGAGAATCCAGCCAGCGCCAGCACCTGGCCCCCCCTGGCCGGCGCCGCATGCTCCACCACGGCCAGCAGGTCTTCGAGCTCGCCCCGGCCTTCGTCATGGCTGCCGGCGCTGCCACCCACGCCGCGGAAGTTGAAGCGGACTGCGGTCCACCCGCATTGCACAAAGGCCCGGGCCAGTGTCTGCACCACCTTGTTGTCCATGGTGCCTGCAAACAACGGGTGCGGATGTGCAATGACCGCCACGCCGCGCGAGTCGCCGGCAGGAAGGTCTACGGCGATTTCAAGCGCGCCGGCTGGGCCTTCGATGATTGATTTGCGGGTCTGCGAATTCACGGTGATGGATTCCATTCAAACAGGTTGCTATCAAATAAGGAGCTGCTTGCGCCCGTCCCTATTGGGCCGAAAGGCCAAAAGATGCGAATTTCGGAAATGGCGGCCGCCCCCGGCCTAGCGCCCGACATGCGCGGGCACAAGCAGGCGCTCGACGACTTTGCCGTTTTTCAGGTGCGATTCGACAATTTCATCAATGTCGCTGGCGTCGATGTAGGTGTACCAGACCGCCTCGGGATAGACCACGGCCACCGGACCGCCGGCGCAGCGGTCCAGGCAGCCAGCCTTGTTGACCCGGACCTTGCCCGGCCCGGCCAGCCCCGCGGCTTTCACCTGGGATTTGCAGCGGTCAAAGCCTTCCTGTGCGCGGTGATCAGCGCAGCAGTCTTCGCCGTTGGCGCGCTGGTTCAGGCAAAAGAAGACATGGCGTTCGTAGTAGGAATTTTGTTCAGACATGGTGTGACTTTAGTGGATGTGTACCGGATAAGGTTCCCGCATTACCCCGGGGATCAAGGTGCCTCAACGACCAGCGCCGTGGCTTTTTTCACCAGAGGAAGCACCAGTAGCAGCACCGGGAATGCAACGACCCAGGACAGCGCCCATGCGCCCAGCCAGATGCGCAGGACCCCGGGCGCGACGCCGACGCCCTTGAGCGTGCTGATGATGGACACGATGCAGGTCATCAACACGGAAAGCAGCAGGGGTGTGACCCAGCGCGCGCTGCGGGCGGGGAGTTTTGTCAAACCGAAAAGGGTGCGCGATGAAGATTTCGAAGAGTTCATAAAAAGTCCGTAAGCCGTCCAGTCAAGGCGCCTTTCCGGCAGCCGATGGCATGCCGGAAACACAACCCCGGCATGGCCGGCGGTAGTAGGCGCGTTGATTGACGTAAACGCTTACGGCAACTCTTTCAGAGAGATCGCCCGGTGATATTAGCAGAGGCAAATCACCGGCAGACATCAGGGCCGCGGTTCGCGCCCTGAGAGCCGCACCAGCACATACAGCAAAGCTGCATACGGCCACAGCCAGCCCAGCCACTGCACCAGGCCGTGAAAGCGGATGAAACGGCCCTGCTCCCAGGTTTGCAGGGTTTGGGCGAAGTACGGGTCAGCAGGCGCCTGGTTGAGCAGCCCCAGATGGATGGTCAACGCCAGCAACGCCAGCGCTGCCGCCGCCCGGCGCGGCACAGGCAGCAGCAGCGCCGCCAGCACAACGGCAAATCCAATGCCGACCTGCACCGGCAGGTCCAGCCAGGCCCAGGCGTGGTCCGGGCCGTAGCTCAACGCGGCCGACAGCGCCGAGGCGGCAATGCCCACCGCAACGAGGGCCGCCGAAAAAGCTGCGCGCTGCCACAGCGTGCGGATCACGCAATAACCAAGCAGGCACGGAATCAAGGCGCCCAATGCCACGCACAGCAGTTCGGCAATCGGCACCAGCGGTTGCAGCTCCATGTCGCGCACCGGCATCCATTCGAGAAATGGCGTGTCGGCCAGCACCTCCGCCAGCGCAGCCTCCAGCCGCTCAAACACCTGTCCCAGCCCCAGGGGTACGGAGGCGGGAAACAGCAGCGCGGGCGGCCAGAGCATCAACAACACCAGCGCCCCCCGGGCATCCTGTGCAAACCAGCGCGTCCGAAAGCGCCCCCAGCGGTCAACAATGCCGGTTTTTTCCAGTGCCCATGCACAGCATGCCCCCAGCCAGGCGCCCGTGATATTGAGTGCCAGGTCGACATTGGAGGGAATGCGCGAAGGCAGGTAGCTCTGCAGCGTTTCCATGGCCAGCGAGAGCAGCGCACTGACCAGTACGGCTACCGTCACGGCCCACGAAATGCGCCGGCTGCGCAATGCCGACAACGCCAGCAGGAAGCCCAGCGGCGCGTAGCCCAGCAGGTTGGCGCCCACGTCAAAACCCGTCCAGTACTGCGGCAGGGGAGCCGCCAGAAACCTCAGGGGTGAAATGCCCTGGTCGCGCCAGTCCGCAAATGGATACAGGCTTGCGTAGACCACCAGGCAAATGGTTGCGAGGGCCAGGGGCCAGGCCGCTGTTCTGTGTACACCCCCGCCGTTCTCACTTCGCTGCGCTTCGTGTAGTTCCTCCCCCCCTTGCAGGGGGCGACGCGAGGCGCCCGGCGAAGCCGGTTCGCCCGCATCTGCTGGGTTGGGAGGGGGCGTCTTTTTCACTGTGATGCCCTGCTTGCGACTTAAAAGGGCTTGACCACTACCAGGATGACCGCGGCCAACAGCAGCAGCACCGGCACCTCGTTAAACCAGCGAAACCATTTATGGCTGCGGGTGTTGCGGTTGGCGACGAACTTCGCCAACAGGCGGCCACAAGCATGGTGGTAACCGATCACCAGCACCACGACGGCCAGCTTGGCGTGCATCCAGCCGTTGCCCGGCCCCCGGCCTATGCCGTAACCCAGGTACAGCCACAGACCAAAAACCAACGCGGGCACGGCCAGGATGGTCGTGAAACGCATCAGCTTGCGCGCCATCAGGATGAGCCGCTCACGCTCAGCCACGCTTTCAGGCGGCACCATCGCCAGGTTCACAAAAATGCGCGGCAAATAAAAGAGCCCGGCAAACCAGCTGGCGATGAAAACAATATGAAGTGATTTGACCCAGAGCATTCCGCTAAGTCTAATCGCCCAAGTGAACCAAGCCTGCTTTGACAAAAGCCGATCGGGGTCTTGCAAGCAGGGGCCGCGGAACCGGCTTTGCCGGGCCGCAGGCGCAGCGGCCCCCTCGGGGGGCAGGGAGCTACACGCAGTGAGCGACCGTGGGGGCCATATCTGCCGGGCAAAAAAATGCCCGGGGCATAAGCCACCGGGCTGTGTAAGCCTTTTTGCTGTCACACGCAAAGGCCCCGCTCAGGGAGGAAAAGCGGGATGTAGCTGCCAAATTGGTAACTACACGTAGCAATTCTAACCACCCCCGCTTCCCATTGGCAACGATTTTATAAGTTACCTAAGTAATTCCGTGTAAAGCTTCACGGCCTTTGTTCACGGCGTTTGATATCGCGCGCCAGGGCGATGCAGCCATGGAGATAGCGTGGATGTGAAGCGCAGAAAGCGCCAGGCAAATACTTTCGGGCCCTCATCAACCTTTGGCACAATTTGCGCATGACACAGCATGCTTCCCACTTCGCGCCCTTTCCCGCCGGCCGCCCAAGGCGCCTGCGCCGCGACACCTTCACCCGCAACCTTGTCCGTGAGCATGCACTTACCTCGCACGACTTGATTTACCCCGTGTTTGTGGTGGACGGCCAGCAGCAGCGCCAGCCGGTGGCCTCCATGCCGGGGGTCGAAAGGCTAAGCCTGGATCTTTTGCTGCCGGTGGCGGAGGAATGCGTGAAGCTCGGCATCCCGGTGATGGCGCTGTTCCCGGTCGTGGATGCTTCGCTCAAGACCTATGACGGGGTTGAAGCCACCAACCCCGGCGGGCTGATCCCGCGCGTGGTGCGYGAACTGAAGAAACAGTTCCCCGGCCTGGGCGTGATGACCGACGTCGCGCTGGACCCTTTCACCACACATGGCCAGGACGGCCTGCCGGATGAAAACGGTTACATCCTCAATGAAGAGACGGTGGCCATGCTGGTGCGCCAAGCCCTTTGCCAGGCCGAGGCCGGTGTGGACATGGTCGCGCCCAGCGACATGATGGATGGCCGTATTGGCGCCATCCGCCAGGCGCTCGAGGCCAAAAAGCTGATCCACACCCGCATCATGGCCTACAGCGCCAAGTACGCGAGCGCGTTCTACGGCCCGTTCCGCGACGCGGTCGGCTCGGCCAGCAACCTGGGCAAGGCCGACAAAAAGGCCTACCAGATGGACCCGGGCAACAGCGACGAGGCGCTGCGCGAAGTCGCCATGGACATCGCCGAAGGCGCCGACATGGTGATGGTCAAACCCGGCATGCCCTATCTGGATGTGGTGCGCCGCGTGAAAGACGAATTTGGCGTGCCCACCTTTGCCTACCAGGTCAGCGGCGAATACGCCATGATCAAGGCGGCGGCGCAAAACGGCTGGCTGGACCATGACGCCGTCATGATGGAAAGCCTGCTGGCGTTCAAGCGCGCGGGCGCAGATGGCGTGCTGACCTACTTCGCCATCGACGCCGCCCGCAAGCTGCGGCAGGCCTGAGCACACAGGGCCGCACACCGCTTGCTATTAAAACCATAGCTGCTTGCGCACGTCCTGCTTGGCCAGAATGCCGATTTGATACATAAAACAGGGATAAAAGGGCTCTCATGCGCGTTTTCAGCATCGCTTCCGGCGCCCAGGGCATTACCGAGACGGACGCCCTGCCGGCCCAGTTGCCGGCGCAGGGTTTTGTCTGGATCGCCTGCGCCCGCCGCGAGTTCGAGGTCATGCAGGCGCAGATCCAGGCCGCGCTGCAGACACTCTGCGGCACCCAGCTGGTGGACCTGCATGTGGCCGACCTGCTGAACAACCAGCTTCCCTCGCATTACGACTACACCTCGCAGTACGACATCCTGGTATTTCGCCGCCTCGCGGCCGGGCAAACCGAAACCGACCTCAGCCAGCCCGGTGAACCGCTGCATGAACGCATGAAACGCAGCGGCCCACCGGTCCTCAAGCGCATCGACACCAGCCCGGTCGGCTTTGCCGTGTTTGACAGGGTATTGCTGACGGTGCACCCCGCCGACTGCGCCGTGCGCGATGCCTATGCGGTGCGGCTGCTCAATGCCACCACGGCCGAGTCCCGCTCCAGCGGCGTCAAGCTGCCCACGAGCCCCGCCGACCTGATGCTGCGCGTCGTCAACCAGATGGTGGACGGCTACCTGGAACTGCGGCGCGAACTCACGCGCCAGCTTGACCACTGGCAGTCCGAGCTGCTGCGGCCCGGCACACGCTTTACCAACTGGAGCTCGGTGCTCGATGCGCGGCTGGCGATGCACCACCTCGATGAGATCTGCGAAGACCAGCGCGCCGCGCTGCAGGACTGGATTGACTCGATTGAAACCTGGCCCGAAGGCGGCACGCCCGCTGCCGTGCGCGAGCGCGAGCTGCTCAAGATCCGCTCACGCGATGTGCTCGAGCACATCGAGCGCGTGGTGCATCATGTGCGCCGTATGGAGCAAAGCGCCGAGACCGCGGTGCAGATGCATTTTTCGGCGCAGAGCAACCGCACCAACGACATCATGGGCACGCTGACGGCGCTTACCGCCATCTTCCTGCCGCTGAATTTGATCACCGGGTTCTTCGGCATGAATTTCGAATTCATGCCTTTTCTTCATGCCTCCACCGGCTTCTGGTGGACCTTCGGGTTCATGGTCCTGATCGTCGTCGTGGTCGCCACGGTCTTCTGGCGCAAGCAATACCTGGCCAGGACGCGCCGCTGACGCGTTCACCGCAAAGGTTCCACCAACCCACTGCCGCGACCCGCCGCCATGCAGCCTGAAACCCGGCCCCACCATCCCAACGGCATCAAGGTCGGCTGCGCAGGCTGGAGCCTGCCGCGTGACACCTGGCCGGAGTTCCCGCCGCAAGGCAGCCACCTTGAGCGCTATGCCGCCCGCTTCAATGCGGTCGAGATCAACTCCTCCTTTTACCGCCCGCACCAGCCAGCCACCTACGCGCGCTGGGCAAACAGCGTGCCGGCACATTTCCGCTTTTCCGTCAAGCTGCCCAAAGTCATCACGCATGAACAACGCCTGCGCCACTGTGATGCCCTGCTGGATACTTTCCTGGCACAGGCGGGCAACCTCGGCGACAAACTCGGTTGCCTGCTGGTGCAGCTGCCGCCCAGCCTGGCTTTTGATCCAGCAACGGCCACGAGCTTCCTCACCGCACTGCGGCAACGCCATGCCGGCGGCGTTGCGCTGGAGCCGCGCCATGCCAGCTGGTTCACGGCGGCGGCCGACGGCCTGCTCAAGGCGATGAAGGCGGCCCGCGTCCTGGCCGACCCGATTTTGTTTGACGCAGCCGGGCAGCCCGGCGGCCACCCTGGCCTGCTCTATGTGCGGCTGCATGGTTCGCCGAAGATGTATTACTCGGCCTACGCGCCCGACGTGCTGGATGCGCTTGCCGTCCGGCTTGCGCTTGCGGCGGCGTCTGACGCTTCCGTCTGGTGCATCTTTGACAATACAGCCAGCGGCGCCGCAGTGCCCGATGCGCTGCACCTCGCGCGGAATCTGGCACGAAGCTGATCGGCAGGAGCGGGTAGCAGCGCCCAGAAAAGGATGTCCATGAGCAAACAAGCAGGCAAGAAGGCGTTGAACGGCCATATCACCTGCGCCGATGATCTGACGCGCGAAAACGTCAAAGCCATGCGGCGCGTGGAAGAAACGGCACTGGCCAACCGCAGCCGGGCTGACCGCATCGCCGCGTTTGTCGCTGGCTTTTGCGGCTCCATGCCTTTTGTCTGGATGCACGTGGCGGCGTTTGCGTTCTGGATCAGCTTCAACTCGTGGCCGGGACTGGCGCATTTCGACCCCTACCCCTTCACCTTCCTCACATTGATGGTGTCGCTGGAAGCCATCTTCCTCTCGTCTTTTATCCTGATCAGCCAGAACTATGAATTGCGCATCAGCGACAGGCGTAACCAGCTGGACCTGCAGATCAATCTGCTGACCGAGCAGGAAAACACCAAGATGCTCCAGATCCTGGAGCGCATCGCCAAAAAGGTGGGCGCCAATATTGAAGGCGACCCGGACATTCCTGTCCTGAAGCAGGACACCGATCCCGAAAAACTGGTCGCCCAGATCGAGCAGGCGCAGCGCGAAAATCCGGCGCCCTGAGCCTCGAACGACGCCAACGCCGTGCTCAGACCCAGGGCTGCGCGAGGCCCTCGTCCCTGAATGCCCGGATCACCGCAGGACGCGCCAGCGCGCGCTGCAGGTAGGGGCCAAGGTGGGGACGGTTGCGCGCCGGCGACGACGCAAAGTTGCGCGTCCAGCGGCACAGCGTCAGCGCATAGATATCTACCGCCGAATACGCCGCACCCAACAGCCAGGGCTGGCCATGGATTTTCTCCAGCCTTGCCAGCTCCGCGTCCAGCTGGTCCAGCATCAGGCCGACCTTGGCTTCAGCGTGAGACTTCAATTCGGCTACCCCGGCTTCGTTGCCGGGATTCATCCAGCGGTCGGTGTAGAAATAAATGATCAGCGCCGACTGCATGGTGTTGGTCAGCCAGATCAGCCATTTGTAGAAATGCGCGCGCTCGGTGCTGCCGACTGCGGGAGCCAAGCCGGCGTCAGGATGCATGTCGCATAGATGCAAACAGATCGCCGCGGTTTCGTACAGCACAAGGTCGCCATCGACCAGCGTAGGGATCAGGCCATTGGGGTTGAGTTTGCGGTAAGCCTCGGATCGATGCGCACCTGTGCTGGTGTCGACAAGGACTTTTTCAAACGGCACACCCAGTTCCTGCAGCAGGATGTGGGGCGCCATGGCGGCAGAACTGGGGGAAAAATGGAGCTTGATCATCGTTGCCCCCACGCTTCCCCACTTCGTGTGGGTCGCGAGGCCTTGCAGGCCGCGACTCGCGAGACGCTTCGCCTCTGTCGCCCGTCCAAGCCTGCGCAGGCAGGCTTGGAGCCGCGRGCTCCAGCCCCTCGGGGGCAGCCCGCCTGCGGTTTGGCAAAGCCAGTCCCGCGGCTCATGCTGGCTTGAAGATTCTCGTCATTTTTCATATCGATTCCGGTCCCTTTTGGTGGGTAGTTATTTTTCGGCGATGCCGTAGATCCCAGCAGCGTTATTCCAAGCGATTTTTCGCGCAACATCAGCGGGCAGGTCGCCCAGCCAGGAGCGGTAACCTTTCATGAGCTCGTCGTAATAGAGCCAGCGCTGGTTGACCCAGGTGTCGGAGCCGACCATGAAGCGGCCGGGATATTTAAGCAGCAGCGCGCGCCACTCAGGGCACAACTTGCCGCCTTCGCACGTCAGTCCCGGGCGGTAGGACAGCTCACCCATGAGCTGGGGATATTTTCCCAGCAGCGCATCGACGCGTGCCACGGGCGCGCCGCCTATGCCGGTGTGTGCCCAGATGAGGCGCGCGTCCGCAGCATGGGCCATCAGCAAATCGATCGCCGTGTCGTCCACATGGGCGAGCACCGCGAGTTTGTTCTTCGCCGCAAACTGCATCAGCTTGCGCGCCACCGGGCCGTTGGCATTGGCACTGTCGTAAAGATGAAATTCGCCGATGCCCTTGTACGGCCCGGCCTGGTCGCCTGCGACACCGCGGGCAAACTCGGCCTGCACCATCTCATAAATTGTCTCGTCGCGAAACCAGTTGTCGTAGTCGGCGCGGTTGCGGTACAGGCGAATAAAAGGCACGACGGTGACGCCGGCCTGCCGCGTTTCAGGCATGGCGGCCAGCGACTTCGTGCCGTCGTTGGGCCGCGAGTTGGCCACGATGGCCTTCACGCCGTTGCGCTTCATGCGCGCAAGAACATCCGCTGGCGAGTGGGGACCACTGTTGCCGTTCCAGGCTTCTTCGTTGTAGTGCAGGTGCGTATCAAACAGCGGGCCGGCGTAGTCAGCCGCCCTGGCCGTCGCCGAAAACGCTATTAAAACAATAGCTGCTTGCGCACATCTGCAAAGGGCTGCAGCCCAAAAAGGCGATGAGCCACCGGTGAAGCGCACGGGTCAGCCCAGCTTGGCGGCAAAAAATGCCAGCGAGCGTTCGCGTGCCAGGTTCGCCGCTGCCTCGTTGTAAGAGCCACGCTGGTCGCAGTTGAAGCCATGGTTGGCCTGGTACACGTGCACCTCGACCTCAGGGTGTGCCTTCTTGAAAGCCTCAACGCCTTCCATCGGGATCCAGTGGTCCTGGTCGCCAAAATGGGCCATGACCGGGCATTTGGGCTGGCGCGCAATTTCTTCCTCGGCCGTGATGCCGCCGCCATAGTAAGGAACGGCTGCAGACAAGCCGTCAAGCATGCAGGCCGCGCGCCAGGTCAGGAGGCCGCCCCAGCAAAACCCGATGATGCCGACCTTGCCGCCGCTGGCCCTGGCTGCGTGGTCAATCGCCGCCTGGATGTCTTGCAGCACCCCGGCGCCGGGCAAGGCCGTGACGGCCGTTTTCAGTTCAAACCCTGCCTTCATGTCTGCTTCGGTATAGCCCATGTTGACGCCGGGCTTGACGCGCTCGAACGTGGCGGGAGCCACTGCCAGGTAGCCCTGCGCGGCAAAGCGGTCCGTGACGCCCTGGATGTGCGAGTTGACGCCGAAGATTTCCTGCACCACCACAATGCCGCCACGCGGCTTGCCCTGGGGCTCTGCGACATACGCCGGCACGCTAAAGCCGTCAGCGGCGGTGAGGTTGATGAATTGGCCCATCGAAAATTCTCCTAGGGGTTTACGTTGAAAAGCGCCTGCGCTGTTGATGCCACATGGCATCCCTGCATTCTGTTCTGGTATCGTCTGCTCGCCCTTGCATCCAGCCGAGGGCGCACATAAAAACATCTTAAACAACTTAGAGGGAAATCGATGAAATCACTGTTTATTGCCTTGGCGGCGCTTTCGCTGACTGCCTGCTCCACCTATATGCCGCAGCGCTACAGCATCTCTGCGGACAACAACGTGGCACTCAAGGCCATCGGGCTGGGCAGCATAAATGTTGACACCTTCAAGGGCCCGGCGAAATTTGACAACGCATGCCGGGGTGCTGGGCCTATCGCTCCACCCGACAACATGAGCTTCGAGTCTTACATTCAGAAAGCGCTCGCAGACGAGCTGAAAGTCGCGGGCATGTTCGACGACAAAACCCCCCGCGTCAGCCTGAGCGGTGTCGTAACGCGGCTTGAGTTCTCTTCGTCGCGAGGTCTTACAGGCGGCACCTGGGATATGAATGTCACCTTTAATTCATCCAATGGAAAGACCATCTCTGTTGTCGAGCACTATGAGTTCAACAGCGGATTTATAGCTGACACTGCATGCAAACAAACAGCCGAAGCATTTTTGCCGGCCGTCCAGAACCTGATCAGCAAACTGGTGAAAAACCCCCAGTTCAAGGCAATGCTGAGCAGTTGAGCGCAGGCGAGCCCTCCACGGGAGGGCTCTGGCTGTACTTGCGGGATCAACCCAGCCGCCGCTCCACAAAATCAAGCCGGTCCTGGCCCCAGAACAATTCGCCGTCTATGACATAGCTGGGCGCACCAAATACACCAGCGTCAATCGCCTGCTGCGTATTGGCCTCATAGCGCTCCTGAACCGCCTGGCTGAACGATTGCTCCAGCCGCTCGGCAGGCAGCCCGCATTCGGCCAGCAGTTCTGCCAGCACCTTTTCGTCGGCGATGTGGCGCTCGCGCACCCAGACGGCGCTGAAAACGGCGCCGCCGATTTTCATCGCGGCTTCCGCGCCGTCGTGCAGGTTCACCGCAATGATGAGGCGCGCCGCGTCGTCACCCGACACGGGAAAGTATTTGGGCTTGAGGTTCAGCGGCGCATGCAGAAAATCTGAAAAGCGCTGCAGCTCCAGCAGCCGGTAGGCCTGGCGCTGCGGCGCCCGCTGCGCCAGCGGCAAGCCGCCCGAAATGGGAAACACCTTGCCGCCCAGGTCGATGGGCAGCACATTGACGGTAGCGCCCGCCGCACGGGCGATCTGGGCAAAGCGTTCGTGGCCCAGGTAGGTCCACGGGCTTTGGGGGGTAAAGTAATAATCCACAGCGGTGCTCATGGTTGTCTCCGGTTTTGGGGGCTGTTCAAGTACATTGGCCCGATGCAGTCCCCGTTTTTACCCGGGATTGCCATTCTCTGCAGGAGGTGCGGTTTGTCAAAAGTTGTTTTGATCACAGGCGGCTCACGCGGCATAGGCGCCGCTTGCGCCCTGCTCGCGGCGCGCCAGGGCTGGGCGGTGGCCGTCAACTACACCAGCAATTCGCTGGCCGCTGACGAGGTGGTGCGGCAGATACGCCAGGCCGGCGGCCAGGCCATCACGGTGCAGGCCGACGTCGCCGATGAGGCGCAGGTGCTGGCCATGTTTGAAAAAGTCGATGCCAAACTGGGCCGGCTGGAGGGCCTCGTCAACAACGCCGGCGTGGTGGACCGCACCACCCGCGTCGACGCCATGACGCTGGAAAGGGTGCGGCGCATGTTTGAAATCAATGTGTTCGGCTCATTCCTTTGCGCACGCGAGGCCGTCAAGCGCATGAGCACGCGCTACGGCGGCTCGGGCGGCGCCATCGTCAACGTGTCGAGTGCCGCAGCACGGCTGGGTGGACCTGGCCAGTATGTGGACTATGCAGCCGCCAAGGGCGCCATTGACACCTTCACCATCGGGCTGGCCAAGGAAGTTGCCACCGAAGGCATTCGTGTGAATGGCGTGCGCCCCGGCATCATCGACACCGATATCCATGCTTCCGGCGGCTTGCCCGACCGGGCCCGTGAACTGGCGCCGCTGGTTCCGATGCAGCGTCCCGGCACCGCCGCTGAGGTGGCGGAGTCGATTGTCTGGCTGCTCGGCGACAATGCAAGCTATACAACAGGCGCATTGCTTGACGTAACAGGAGGCAGGTAGTAGTAGTGCCCCCACGTTCGCTCACTACGTGTAGCTCTCTGCCCCCCGAGGGGGCGCTGCGCCTGCGGCCCGGCAAAGCCGGTTCCGCGGCCCCTGCTGGAATTTGTTGGCAGACCGCTTTTGCTCTTGCCACTTGAGTTGCCTCTAAGGAAAACGATGGATTTCAAACCGCTTGTCACGCTGCTGGCCATCGTCAACCCGCTGGCCATCGTGCCGTTTTTCATCCATTACACGCAGGGCTTTTCCGACGAGCAACGCCGCCGCACCATCCTGGTTGCGGCTTTCTCGGCTTTTGTCGTCATCGCCATCAGCGCGCTGCTGGGTTTGCAGATCCTCGATTTTTTCAGCATCTCGCTGGCGAGCTTCCAGGTGGGCGGCGGCATGCTGCTGCTGATCAGCGCGATGAACATGCTTAACGCGCAGCCGGCTGAAGCCAAACCCCTGACGAACGAGATGGAAGACGGCGCCGACAAGGCCGCGCGCGGCGCCAGCATCGCSGTGGTKCCRCTSACCATTCCTCTGGTGACCGGGCCAGCCACCATGTCGACCGTGGTGATTTACGCCGAGAACGCCCATACGGCCCTGCAGGTAGCCGCGCTGGTCGGCTACGGCCTGGTCATTGCGCTGGTGACCGCCATCAGCTTCTCGCTGGCAGAACCGATTGCCCGCGTGCTGGGCAAGACAGGCATCAACGTGATGACACGGCTGATGGGCCTGATCCTGGCCGCGCTGGCCGTCGAGGTGATGGCCGGGGGCCTCGGCAAGCTCTTTCCCATACTCCGAGGCTGAAAGATTGGCACACCCCTATCGGGCTCACTGCGTGTAGCCCTTTTCCCCTTGCAGGGGACTGTGCCTGCGGCCCGGCAAAGCCGGTTCCGCGGCTCATGCTGGATTGAAGAATTCAGGGCTTAACCAGCGGGGTATTCACCAGCGGGGGCCGCGGGACTGGCTTCGCCAGACCGCAGGCGCCGCCCCCTTGAGGGGGGAACAAGCTACACGCAGTGAGGCTGGACAGGGGTCTATTTCTTTCTCAGTAGTTTTACGAGCTGGTTGCTGGTGTTGCGCAGGCGCTGGGCCATCATCTGCGTGATCTTGACCAGCAGCTTGGCGCCTACGCCGGGGTGGTCGCGAATCAACAGGGCGATTTCATGGCGTCCCCACACGCCGGCCTCGACGGGTTCAATGGCGGTGCAGGTGGCATAGCGCGGCTCGCTGTCGAGCATGGACATGTCGCCTATCGCCGCACCGCTGCGCACCACGGCCACACGAGAGACAGCCGGTTCCGCGCCGGCCTCGGCCTGGGCCGCGTCGGCTGCCGACTCAAGCCGTTTGGTCACATCGACCGTACCCTTGAGGATCAGCATCATCCAGTCGCCGGCTTCGCCTTCGCGGATCATCACCTGCCCCGGTTCGGCGCGGACCAGCAGCATGGACGCGCCCAGGATGTCGGCTTCGGCGGGGGTGAAGTCCTGCAGCAGCTGCGAATTCTGCAGCAGGTCGGGGCCGTAGGCGCTCAGGCGTTCGCAGCAGCCGAACACATGCAGCCCGGCAGCGTCCAGTTGTTCCTCCAGTGTTTTCATGGCGGGAGGCGCTTCAGCGTGCCGGGGTCTGCTGCAGCCATTGGTCCAGCTCCTCGATGGCGGCGTCGGTCGCCGCCGTGAGGGCTCGAACACCGCCGGGAGCGTCGTGGCTGGGCGCGGGACGCTGCACGATGACATTGCGCTGGCCCACCAGCTTGTCACCTGCGGGCGTCACCTCGACCAGCGTGGCACGCAGCCGGATCAGGCCCACGCTGGCATTGGGTGCCGTGAACAGGTGGCTGAACTCTTCGAGGTCCAGGCGTAGCAGCAGCGGCAGCACCGCGTTCTGGCTGCGGTTAAGCGCCACGCTTGAGCCGGCGCTGAACACGGCGCGGCGCTGGCCCAGTTGTTCGCGCACGCGCTGGCGCACCAGCTGTGCGGGGGGCATGCTCCAGCGCGCCTGCGAGTACGGCCGCAGTTGCTGTTCGTCGGTGTATGCCAGGCGGTAGAGCACCGCCATGTTGTCGAGCGCGCCGCCGGAGGTGGCAACGTCGTCAAGCGCCAGGGGCGGAAGAGGCGCCTGCCGGGTGCCCGGCTGGGTTGCCAGGGGGCCGGGGCCGAAGTCGTACATGGTGGCCCGTGTAGGCTTGTCGGGCAAGCCCGAACACCCGCTGACCGCGAGCGCCATAAACACCAGAACAAAAAGCCCCTTGACCCTTGATGGACGAGCGCTGGCAGCTATTGAATTCATGGCAAATTCAGAAGGCTTGAGAAAATCGGATGTCATTTTTTTGCTCCGTTGGCAGAAAAACCAGGCTCGCCCGGGCCGGGTACCGGTGGGCCGTTGCCAAAAATCAGCGACTGCGGGTTGTCGTCCACCGCGTTGACGGTACGGCGCAACTGGCGCATGGCGCGCGCGGTTTCATCGGCCACCTCGCCCAGCTTGGGCAGCGTGCCCGCACTGAAGGTCTCCACGCCGGCCGCCAAGGCGGTTCCGCCTTCGGACAGTTTGTCGAGCGGCCCGCCTTTTTCGCTCAGCCGCGTGGCGGTCGCGCTGACGTCGTCGGCTGCCGTCTTGACGGACTTCAGCGTGGCCGTGGCATCACGCGAGAGCGCTGGCAGGCTCGCCACCGTGGGCTCCAGGCCCTTGGCCACGCGGTTGATGCCGCTGGCCGCTTCGCCCAGTTGCGTGATGGCGGAAGTCACCGCTGCCTGGTTCTCGTCGGACAACAGCTTGTTCAGGCGCGTGCTGGCCTGCTCGACCTGATCAAAAATGACCTCACTCTGCTTGAGCAATTTTTCCAGCCCGCCGGGCTTGAGCGGGATCCGCGGCGGGTCGTCGTCGTTGACCGCCAACCGCTCGTTTGACTTGCCGTCGTCGTCCAGCTGGATAAAACCCAGCCCCGTGACGCCTTGCGAAGCCACCGTGGCGAAAGTGGATTTGGTGACGGGTGCAGTGCGATCGATTGAGATACGGATCAGCACATTGCCCTTGACCTTGTTGTCAAAACCGATGAGCTCCACCTTGCCCACCGGCACGCCGCGAAAGCGAACCGTGGCTTGCGGCTGCAGGCCGGAGACAGTTTCACTGGTGCTCATATCGTAGAGGTCGCGCTGGGTGTTGTCGCGCGTGAGCCAGATGGCCAGCAACGCGAGCAAAGCGGTGACCACCAGTACAAACGCGCCGGCGGCCATGGCATGGGCTTTGTTTTCCATAGTGAAGCCTTTCTAAACAGTAAAGGGGTATTCGCGGAGCAATTCCATTGCCCGCTGGCCCCTTTCGCCAAGGAAAAATTCGTGAATAAAGGGGTGTGAAAAGGCCACCACCTCTTTGGGTACGTCGTTGACGATGACTTTCTGTTCAGCCAGCACGGCAATGCGCGTGCTGAGCTCAAAAAGCGTGTCCAGGTCGTGCGTCACCATCACCACCGTGAGTTCCATGTCCCGGTGCAGCGAGCGCAGCAGCGAGACAAAACTGTCGGAGCTTTCCGGATCCAGGCCCGCGGTCGGCTCGTCGAGCAGCAACAACGGCGGATCCATGATGAGGGCGCGCGCCAGGGCCACGCGCTTGATCATGCCGCCCGACAAATCGCTTGGCATCTTGTCGGCCGCATCGGGGCCCAAGCCCACCATCTGCAGCTTCACCATGGCGGCTTCGCGCACCAGCGAGCGCGGCAGTGTTTTGAGTTCCCGCAGCGGAAAGGCGATGTTCTCCAGTACGGTGAAAGCCGAAAACAGCGCGCCCTGCTGGAACAGCATGCCGACGCGGCTGGCCGCGCCGCGCTTGCCCAGTTCGGCAGCCGGACGGCCGAGCACCGTGATCTCGCCCTGGGTGGGTTTTTCCAGCCCCAGTATCTGGCGCAGCAGCACCGTTTTACCGGTGCCCGACCCGCCCACCAGCGACAACACCTCGCCGCGCTCCACCGCCAGGTCCAGGTCCTTGTGCACCACGGCCTTCTTGTCGCCGTTCTGGAACACGGTCCACAGCTTCTTAATGTCAACGATAGGTTCAGTCATTGAAAACCGCCCGAGAAACTATGCGAATCAAGTCTGCAGAGGGCCAGCATGAGCCGCGGAACTGGCTCTGCCAGGCCGCAGGCGGGCGGCCCCCGAGGGGCTGGGGCCCGCGGCTCCAAGCCTGCCTGCGCAGGCTTGGACGGGCGACAGAGGCGAAGCGTCTCGCGAGCCGCGGCCTGCAAGGCCTCGGGAGCGACACGAAGTGCGTGACCGTGGGGGCTCGATTCATATTCCAACGCTTTTGAACAGGACGGCGAACAATGCGTCGACAAGAATGACGACCGTGATCGACGTGACCACAGAAGCAGTCGTCCCTTGGCCCAAACTTTCGGTATTGGGTTTGACACGCAAACCGTAATGGCAGCCGACCAGCGCGATCAGCAGGCCGAACACGACCGATTTGCCGGTAGCCAGCGAAAGGTTGGCGACCTCCACCGCGGCCGGCAGAGAATTGATGAAGTAGGACGGCGAGATATCCATGGACACATCGGCCGCGAGCATGCCACCCAGCAAGGCGGCGATCGTGGTCCAGACGCTGATGAGCGGCATGACCACAGCGAGCGCCAGCGCGCGCGGCATCACCAGACGAAAGCCCCGCGCAATGCCCATCACGCGCATGGCGTCTAGCTCTTCAGTCACCCGCATCACGCCAATCTGCGCGGTGATGGCCGAGCCGCTGCGCCCTGCGATCAGAATGGCCGCGAGCACCGGGCCGAGTTCGCGGATCAGTGAAATACCCAGGATGTTGACGATAAAGGCGTCGGCACCGAACTGCCGCAGCTGCTGCGAGATCAGATAGGCCAGCACCACGCCGATCAAAAACCCGACCAGCGCAGTGATGGGCAGCGCGGTCGCGCCGATATGGAACAGGTGGCCGGACAGGTCCCGCCACGGGCCTTCCTGTGGATGCCGGATGAGCCGGATGATGTCGAGCAGCAACTGGCCGATCAGCCGGACCAGGCCCTTGAGATGATCGAGCAGCCGGAACACCCGCTCGCCCAGCAGGATGAAGGGCTCGCTCCAGTGGCCCTTGCGGGGTGTGGGCAGATCGACGCTGAATTTGGCGACGGTTTCCAGCACCGCGCGCTGGCTCGCATGCACCTGCAATTGGGCGGGCCAGTCACGGCCCCAATGGTTCCACAGGACCTGTGCACCCAGATGGTCGAGTTTTTCCAGTGGCTCCAGATTCCATATGACCCCCACGCTTTCCACTTCGTGTGCCTTCGGCGGTGCGCTGCCCCTTTCACCGGAAGAAGGGGCTGTTTCGGCTTGGGGCGGCCCGGCGCCGAAACGGGCGCCGTCCTTGAGGTCCTTTAACTGGGCCGTCAGGCCTTGCCAGACCTCCTGCGCAGTAAGGTCGGCTGCGGTCCACGCGCCGCGAACGACAAACAGCCGGCCTTGCGGCGTGTCCTGCTGTTCGATGCGAGGCGTGGATTCTTCCATGGGCATTCGGTAAAAAAGCGTCCGGTCGTGTCCGGCGCTGGCCGGTAGCCTGCGAATGGCGGCCAGCGCCCGGTTCGCAAAATTGTCATGGTAACTGCAGGAAACACAAATACACAGTCAAAAACGACGCTATCGCCTTGGTCCTACAACCTGCCGGGGCGCTGCCGAAAGGAAAGGCCAGCGGGTAATCCCCGCCGCGCCGGCCGCGGGGTTTTGCCACAATCAGGCCCATGCTGGCGGTCAGCCCCGCGTTAGGCTGGGATGGCAGGATCAGGGTGGCAGCGCCGAACAACGCCATCGCCCAACAGCACAGCCACCCGCCCCATCAAAAACACACGGCTCAAAGCCAAGAGACACAACATCCATGCAAGACGACAGCCAGGTTTTTGACTACATCATCGTCGGCGCCGGTACCGCGGGCTGTCTGCTGGCCAACCGGCTGAGCGCCGATGCGTCCAAGCGCGTGCTGCTCATTGAGGCCGGCCGCAAGGACGACTACCACTGGATCCACATCCCGGTGGGCTACCTGCATTGCATCGGCAACCCGCGCACGGACTGGCTCTACAACACCGAACCGGACGCCGGCCTCAACGGGCGGGCGCTGCGCTATCCGCGCGGCAAGACGCTGGGCGGCTGCTCCAGCATCAACGGCATGATCTACATGCGCGGCCAGGCACGCGACTACGACCAGTGGGCCCAGCTGACGGGTGACATGGCCTGGCGCTGGGACAACGCATTGCCGCACTTCAAGCTGCACGAAGACCACCACAAGGGCGCCGACGCGATGCACGGCGCGCGCGGCACCGCGCCCGAGCTGATGCAGGACAAAAGCCAGCCCTACCAGAAGCTGCTGCGCCACCATAACTCAGGCGGCGAATGGCGCGTCGAGAAACAGCGCCTTCGCTGGGATGTCCTCGATGCATTTGCCGAAGCGGCGCAGCAAGCCGGCATCCCGGCAACTTCCGACTTCAACCGCGGCGACAACGAAGGCGTGGGCTACTTCGAGGTCAACCAGAAGAAGGGCTGGCGCTGGAACACCGCCAAGGCCTTTTTGCGGCCCGCCTGTTATGCCCGCCCCAATTTTGAGCTGTGGAACAACGCCCAGGTGTGCAAGCTGGTGGTTCAAGCGCAAGCCGACGGCAGCCAGCGCTGCACCGGTGTGGAAGTGTGGGCCGGCGACGAGCGGGTGACGGCGCATTCGACACGCGACTCGGGGCACATGGGCGAAGTCATCCTGTGCGCAGGCAGCATCGGCTCACCGCAGATTCTGCAGCTGTCGGGCATTGGCCCGGCCAGCCTGCTGCAGCAGCACGGCATCCCCGTGCTGCAGGACCTGCCCGGCGTGGGCGCCAACCTGCAGGACCATCTGCAGATTCGCTCGGTCTACAAGATTCACAGCGACCAGCGCTGGGGACTGTCGCTCAACACCATGGCCAACACACTGTGGGGCAAGGCCCGCATCGGGCTGGAATATGCGCTGAAGCAGACCGGCCCCATGAGCATGGCACCGTCGCAGCTCGGGGCTTTCACGCGCTCGTCGCCCGACCAGCCCTACCCCAACATCGAATACCACGTGCAGCCGCTGTCGCTGGACGCTTTTGGCGAGCCGCTGCACGGCTTCAACGCCTTCACGGCGAGCGTGTGCAACCTCAACCCGACCAGCCGCGGCACCGTGCATATCAAGAGCAACCGCTTTGAGGATGCGCCGGCGATTGCGCCCAACTACCTGAGTACCGCCGAAGACCGGCAGGTGGCCGCCGACTCGCTGCGCGTGACCCGCAAGATCGTCAGCCAGAGCGCGCTGGCCAAATACCGGCCGGAGGAATTCAAACCGGGCGTACAGTTCCAGACGGACGAAGAGCTCACACGGCTGGCGGGCGACATTGCCACCACCATCTTTCACCCGGTGGGAACGACCAAGATGGGCAAGGAAGACGACCCCATGGCGGTGGTGGACTCGCACCTTCGGGTGCGCGGGGTTCGCGGCCTGCGCGTGGTGGATGCCGGTGTGATGCCGCTGATCACCAGCGGCAACACCAACTCACCCACGCTCATGATTGCGGAAAAGGCCGCCGGGTGGATTCAGGCCGGCATTTGAAGGCAGTGCCGTGCCGAAGCCTTCCGGGAGCTTCCGGCAGCACCGCCCATTCGAAACAGGTCAAAGATAGATTTTTTGCAGAAGGCGCACCAGCGTCTTCTTTTCCGCCGCACTCAGGCGCTCGGTGGCATCTGCCTCCAGGTCTGAGGCGGTGCGCTCCGCCTCGCGCATCAGCGCCTCGCCCGCTTCGGTGAGATACAGTCCCACCGCGCGGCCGTCCTGCGGATGCGGCTTGCGGTGAACGAGTTCGCGTTTTTCCAGTGTGCCGATTTTGCCGACCAGGTTGGGCGGAAGAATGCTCAGCGCACTGCACAGCTGGCGCGAGGTGATGCCCGGGTTGTGCGTGATCAGCGACAGGATGGAAAAATCCACGTGCCGCAGGTCATACACCGCCATGCGTTTCATGAACAGTTCGATGACCTTGAGCGAAGCACGCGTGGCGTTGTAGCCAATCAGGGTTTCAAGGTAGGAGGTATCGACTTCTTCGACAGCGGGCGCTGGTTTGAGGGACGCTGGCATAGGTGATCGGGGGCTTTCGTCATCGGGCAATACCGGCCGCACGGCAGGCGGCCAGTCGAGCCCTGATTATGCCAACCGGTGCCGACTGCTGATGGACGCCTGGCGGCGTCAGGCGTCACCAGCGCTGTCGGCACCGCTTTCTACTCAAGACTCGGCGGTAAAGCCGATTTTCTTGATCAGCGGGCCCCAGCGGTCGAGCTCGCGCTTCTGGCTGGTGGCCATGTCCTCTGCCGTGCCGCCGTAGGGAATCAGGCCCACCACCGTCAGCGAGTCGATGACGGATTTGTCCTTGATGGCGGCGTTGATGGCGGCGTTGGCGGCGGCGACCACACCGGCCGGCGTTTTGGCCGGTGCATAAAAGCCGAACCATTCCTCCACGGTCAGGTCGGCAAAACCCTGCTCGGCGAAGGTCGGTACTTCTGGCACAAAGGGTGAGCGCTGCTTGCCGGACGTTGCCAGGATGCGCAGCTTGCCCGCCTTGTGGTTGGGGATGAAGTCGCCGTGGGGCGTCACCATCGCGGCGAGCTGGCCGCCCACCACATCGGTCACGCCGGGCACGGAACCGCGGTAAGGCACATGTTTGAGTTCCACCTGGTTGTTCATGCCCAGCAAAGCGCCCAGAAAGTGCGGCGTTGATCCCGCAGCGGGCGAGCCATAACTCGCATCCTTCGGATTGGCCCGGGCCCATACCAGGAAGTCCTGAACCGTCTTCACCGAAGCCGGCACCAGCGGCCCGACCGCCAGCCCATGGTGGATCATGGAAGCAGTGCCCACGGTCACAAAATCGGTGAACGGGTCGTAGGCCAGCTTTTTGTAGATGTGCGGATAGAGCGACATGCAGGAAAACGGCGACATGGCGATGACGGAGCCGTCCGCGGGCGCCATCTTCAGCGTCTCCAGCGCGATACGGCCGCCGGCGCCGGCCTTGGTGTCCACGATGGCGTTGTTTTTGGAATAGGCGGTGCCGCCCATCTTGTCACCGACGCGGCGCGCGCAGATGTCGCCCGCGCTGCCGGCGGGGAATCCGTAGATGATCTTGACCTGCTCCAGCGGGTTCGCATGGGCAGAGAACGGGGCGAAACCGGCGGCTGCGGTGAGCGTTGCGGCTGCCTGCACAAAATGACGGCGTGTTTGCATGAAATGTCTCCTTTTTAATAATGTCCAACAGGTCGAAAAAAGCAAAACCGAAATCAAAAACTGAAAGGCGAGAACAGAACCGGAACGCCCGAAGCGTCAGCTGCACAGGGCCCGAATGTCTTGCGGCACGGCAATGGCCTTGATGCGCTCAGGATTCTCCGGACGGCGGATACAGAAGGCCCGCGTTTCACGGCCTTCGCAGATCAGGTCGTCACCGCGCTTGATCACGTGCTTCTGGATGAAAACCTTGTCGCGCCACTCCTCAATGCTGGTGTGAATCTGCAGCGTCTCGCCGTAGACGGCGGGCTGGGTGAATCGCGTATTGATCTCCAGCAGTGGCGTGCCGATGATGCCGGTGGTCTTGACAAGCTCACGCCAGGTTGGCACGCCGCACTTGACGAAGAAGTTCAGCGACGAGGCGTCCATCCACCGCGAAAAATTGGGAAAGAACACGATCCCTGCGGGGTCGCAGTCGCCAAACGCAACGCAAACTTCGTAAACAACCGTCTTGCTCATGCTGTTCACCTTGGCGCCATGCGCAATGCGCCATCCAGCCGGATGACTTCGCCGTTGAGATGGTCGTTGGCCACGATGTGCGCGGCCAGCTGGGCAAACTCTTCCGGCTTGCCCAGGCGCTGCGGAAAAGGAATGCTGGCAGCCAGCGAGGCCTGTACCGCCTCGGGCAACTGCTGCATCAGCGGCGTGGCGAAGAGGCCCGGCGCCACCGTGCAGACACGGATGCCGTGCTGCGCCAGGTCGCGCGCCATCGGCAGTGTCATGCCGACCAGGCCGCCCTTGGACGCGCTGTAAGCCTGCTGGCCCACCTGGCCGTCAAATGCCGCCACCGAGGCGGTGAACACCATGACGCCACGCTGGCCGTCTTCCAGTGCGGGCAGTTTGGCGCAGGCGGCCGCAAACAGGCGGCTGGCGTTGTAGGTGCCCACCAGGTTGATGGTGACGACTTTGGCAAAGTCTTCGAGCGGTGCAGGGCTGCCGTCTTTGGCCACAATGCGCTTTGCCGAGCCGATGCCGGCGATGTTCATCAGGATGCGGGCCGGGCCGTGCGCGGTTGCGGCTTTCTCCAGCGCGGCGGCCAGGCTGGCGCTGTCGGTGATGTCGCACTGGCACGCCACTGCCGCGCCGCTCCCATGCGTGGCGCAAATGTCGGCAGCGACTTTTTCCGCGCCGGCGAGATTCACGTCCAGCACGGCAACCCTGGCGCCCAGGCGTGCGAGCTCACGGGCAGTGGCTTCGCCCAGTCCTGAGCCGCCTCCTGTCACCAGTGCTGCAAGTCCTTCTATCTTCATGCCTTGTCTCCAGATCTATTGCTATTATTTTTATAGCTGCTTGCGCTTGTCCATCAAGCGCTGCACCACTATTTACTCAAGAAATTTCGGCCCCTGGGTTTTCCAGCAGCAAGGCAATGCCCTGCCCGCCCCCCACGCATGCGGATGCAATGCCGTAACGCACACCCGCCCGCTGCATTTCACGCGCGACGGTGATCGTCAGGCGGACACCGGTCACTGCCAGCGGGTGGCCCATCGCGATGGCGCCGCCATTGACATTGAGCTTGCGCAGATCGAGGTTCAGTTCACGCGCCACTGCCAGTGTTTGCGCACCCTGGGCTTCGTTGATCTCGAAGCGGCCGATCTGGTCCAGCGTCAGGCCGCAGCGCGCCAGCAGCAGGCGAATCGCCGGCGCGGGGCCGATGCCCATGATTTCAGGCGGCACGCCCACCACTGCCGCGGCTACGACGCGCGCCAACGGCTTTTTGCCACGCGCCTTCACGTATTCGCCCGAGGCCACCACGGCCGCCGCGGCCGCATCGACCAGCGCGGCGCTGTTGCCGCCGGTTTGCACCCCGCCGGCGTGAACCACCCGTAGTTTGGCCAGCACCTCGACGGGCGACAGGCGTGCGTGGGTGTCCTGCGCGACTTCCGCGGTTTTGCCCTGCAGGCGTATGCCGCGCGTGGCATAGCCGGCGAGTTCAAATTCCTCCGTCACCACCGGCACAATTTCACCGGCGTGAAAACCCGCCTCGCGTGCCGCCACGGCTTTGGCGAACGAGCTGGAAGCAAATTCATCGACGGCCTCCCGCGTGATGCCGTATTTTTTTGCAAGGTTTTCCGCGGTCTGGATCATGTCGATGCCGGCGGCAGAGTCCTTCAGCGCCTCCCACATGAAGTCCTTGAAGCCGACCGGGGCGCCCAGTTTGAAACCCGTACGGTGCTCGAAGGCGGCGATCGGGTTGCGCGTCATGCTCTCGGCGCCGACGACCAGCGCCACGCTGGCAGCTCCGCTCTGGATCTGCTCACCCGCCTGGCGGAACAGCTCGAACCCGGTGCCGCAGATGCGCTGCACCATGATGGCCGGCACCTCCACAGGCACACCGGCGTAGAGGCCGATATGGCGCGGCAGCATGAACTGCTCAAAATCACCGGGCGCCATGTTGCCGGCCAGCACCGAATCGATATCGCTGCCATTGACACCGGAACGCCGGAGCACGGCGCGCGCGGCCTTGATGCCGAGGTCGGTAGGCGATATGTGGCCAATGGCGCCGCAGTAGTCGACCATGGGCGTGCGGATGCCGTCGAGCATCCAGACGTCTTCGAAGGCGGAGAAAAATCCTTTGGGTTGCATGGTGCCTGCGCGTTGGGTATGTGTTGGAGTCTTGAGTTTCAGGATGCGGCGGGTTTGACGATGGGGTGCGCCGTGTCATCGTGCAGGGCTACCACCAAAGCTTCACGGTGCGTCAGCACGGCGCGCTGGTTGATGGAGCCCTTGTCGGTAACTTCGCCCTTGTCGAACGAAGGCGGCTCATGCATCAGGTGCAGGCGCCGGATGCAGCTTGCGCTGCCGGTGGCGCCTTCTGCGAGCGTGTCCAGCACCGCCTGGAAATGCGCGACCACCTGCGGGCTTTCAACAGCCTGGCGCAGCGGCGCGTCAGCCGGCAGTCCGGCCAGCGTGCGCACCGCAGGTGTCGGGAAAACCAGCGCGCCCACTTCCTTGAGGTTGATGCCTGTGAGCACCACGTCCTGCACATAAGGTGCTCCCGCAGCGACGACTTTTGCGCGAAGCGGACCCACACTGACGAACGTGCCGGTGGCCAGCTTGAAGTCTTCGGCGATGCGCCCGTCGAACTTGAGCCCGAGGTGGATGTTGCTCTCATCAATCCATTTGACGGCGTCGCCGGTACAAAAGAAGCCCTCTTCATCAAAGGCCCCTGCGGTCTCCTGCGGCGCCCGCCAGTAGCCGGGGGTGATGTTGGGTCCCTTGTAGCGCACCTCGGTCTTGCCGTCGGTGTCTACCAGCTTGAGCTCCATGCCGGGGGCGGGCACGCCGAGGTCGCCGGCTTTCACATGGGGATGGGTCACGAAGATGGCAAACGGTCCGGACTCGGTCATGCCCAGGCCCGTGGCCATGACAATGCGCTCGCCCACTTCCTTTTCTTCAGACTCGTACAGGCTGTCCCACACCGGCTGGGCCAGCGCAGCGCCGGCATAAAAGAACATCTTCACGCGCGACAGCAGCTTGCGCCGAAGCTCTGCGTCCGTCTTCATGGCATGGGCGATCGCCTCAAAGCCGGTGGGCACATTGAAGTAAACCGTGGGGGCAATTTCGCGCAGGTTGCGCAGGGTTTCATGCATCAGCGCCGGGGTCGGCTTGCCGTCGTCGATGTAGAGCGTTCCGCCGTGGAACACCACCATGCCGAAATTGTGGTTGCCGCCGAAGGTGTGGTTCCAGGGGAGCCAGTCGACCAGCACCGGCGGCTCGTCCTGCAGCACCGGCATTGATTGCGCCATCTGCTGCTGGTTGGCACACCACATGCGCTGGGTGTTGATCACCGCTTTGGGCATCTTGGTGGAGCCGCTGGTGAACAGGAATTTCACGATCGTGTCCGGCCCCGTGGCCTGCATGGCGCGGTCTACAGCTTCTGTCGCCGGCGTGGCGGCCAGTTCGGCGAACGCTGTGGTGGCGCGTCCTTCGACTTGCCCTGCGGCCAGCACCACCTCGACACCCTCGCCAACGGCGGCGTTGATGGCCCTGGCGTAGCGTGCGCCGTCGGCCGCAAACACCAGGCCCGGCGTCACGGTCTTGAGCACGTGGCGCAGCTTGTCGTAGTCCTGGCTGACCAGGCTATAGGGCGGCGACGTCGGTACAAAGGGCACGCCGGCCAGCATGCAGCCCAGCGCCAGTAGCGCATGCTCCAGGTCGTTCTCCGACAGGATGACCACCGGGCGCTCGGTGCTCAGGCGCCGGTCAATCAGCCCCTGCGCGATGTTGCGGGCCGATGCCCAGGCTTCGCCATAGGTCACATGCCGCCAGTCGCCTGTTTTGCCATCAGCCAGCTTTTCGCGCCGCGCCATGAAGCTGCGGCCCGGGACCGTCTGCGCCCAGTGCTGCAGGCGGTCGGTGAGCCGGGTCGGGTAGGCCTGCAGGGCCTGGTCTGCGCGCAGATAGCGCACGCCAGGCGCGCCGTCGCGCAAGACCACACGGGTCACGCCAAAGGCCATGGGACGAAATTTCGGGGCGCTCATGGTTGTCTCTTCTGTCTTTTTTCTCGATATCGTTTGCCGCCTGCCCGCCTGGATTGATCAGGTTTTCTGGACCTTGCGGGCCTTGCCGTCCAGGAAGTCCTTCACGCGACGCTTGGCCTCCGGCGCGCTTTGCGCCACGGCCGCCATCAGGGCCTCCGTGAAGAAACCCTGGTCGGCCGGTTGCTCGGCAATGCGGGGCAATGCATGCATGAGGGCGTAGTTGGTCAGGGGTGCGTTTTCTGCCACGCGAGTGGCCAGCTCAAGCGCCTTGTTGAAGGCCTGCCCTTCGGGCACCAGGTATTGGGCGAAGCCGATGCGCTCACCGTCCACCGCGTCATAGACCCGGCCGGTCAGCATCATGTCGGTCATCCGTGCGGCGCCTATCAGCCGCGGAATGCGCACCGCACCGCCGCCGCCGACAAAGATGCCGCGGGAACCTTCGGGCAATGCGTAGAACGCGCTTTCGTCAGCCACGCGGATATGGCAGGCGCTTGCCAGTTCCAGGCCGCCGCCGACCACCGCGCCGTGCAGCGCTGCAATCACGGGCACCGGGCCAAACTGCACCCGCTCCAGCGCGGCATGCCACATGCGCGAATGGTGCAGGCCCTGGCTGGCGTCGCGCTCCTTGAGTTCGCTGAGGTCAAGGCCGGCGCAGAAATGGTCGCCCTCGCCGCAAAGCACGGCGGCTCTTGTTTCAGAAGGAAGGTTTTCGAA
Source organism: Polaromonas sp. P1_E3 (assembly GCF_056405935.1). Lineage (NCBI taxonomy): Bacteria > Pseudomonadati > Pseudomonadota > Betaproteobacteria > Burkholderiales > Comamonadaceae > Polaromonas > Polaromonas sp. P1_E3. Next base: position 80,446 of record NZ_JBFUBD010000001.1, on the reverse strand, counting down.
CAGGTTCCGCAATGCCAGGATCAAGGCGTCACCCAGGGCGTTGCGTTTGGCAGGGCGCGCCAGACGGACTACGGCGACATTGCCGTGCATTTCGAGATGAAGGTATTTTGGGGTCATGTGAGTAGATTTCTGGAAGCCAATTATGGTTATGAATAATAACTATTACAACGCGATAATGCCTCTTTTTTCTAGTGAAAACCCTAGGGCGTTCGAGGCATACGGATGCGGCGGATCAACCGGCCAGCAAACCAACGCGCAGGAAGGAGCCCCATGAAGTGCGATCCTCACGCGGGCAGACGATTCGGCACACCGCGCGGGGACAGCCGAGGCCTGCGGTCAGTCAGTGGCGGCGCATGGGCGAGCCTGCCGCCACTGCAGCCGGCAGGATCTCAGGCAAAGGCCCCGCTCAGATATTGAGCCACTTCAGCAGCTCGCGCATGCGGGCTTCCGACGTGGTGTCGAATTGCTCAATGCCGATGCGCTTGAGCACATCCTTGCCCGCATCGGTGGCGGGTAGGGCCTGCAGTTCCTCCTGGATGGCCTTGAGCTGCTCGGGCTTGACGCGTTTATGGGCGACCAGCGGAAAGTAAGGTTGCGCCACGCTCTTGTGCAGGATGCGCCCGCCGTCTTTTTCCCATTTTTTGCCGATGCCCGAGTAGGAGGCGACACCGCCCACGTCGGCGAATTTGTTGTCGAGATAAAAGCCGACGGCCGCCTGCTCGCGCACGAACTGCACGTTTTCCTTCTCCACCAGGATGCCTTTGTCCCTCAGCTCTGCGGCGCAGAAGCGCGACATGTAGGCGATCTGCTCCGGCAGCGCAATCCGCTTGCCCTTGACGTCGTCGATGGTCTTGAGGGCCGAGCCCTTGGGCGCAATGATGAAACACTGCCCGTCGGGCTTGGTGCTGGCGATGTAGCTGTAGCCGTAATCGCGCATGCCGCGCGCGGGGTAGTCGCTCGGGCGAGCCATCACCAGGTCGAAGCGGCCAGTCTGCATGCCCTCTTCCAGCTGCTTGAACTCGCGCGCAAACACCACACTCACCTTGGCCTTCATGGCCTTGCCGATCACTTCGGCCAGGCCCTGGTATTTGGCAATCACCTGGGCGTGGTCCAGGCCGCCCGAGCTTCCTTCGCTGATGCCCAGTATCAGCTGCTGTGCCTGCGCCTGGACCTGCGCCTGGGCATGTGCAGCGCCCATGCAAAACGTTCCGAACCACAACACCAAGGCCCCTGACATGCAATTCCACCGCATAAGTCCCTCCTTATATATAAAACCCTCGCATGCTACTGCGTGTGCCCGGCGCTGGCTAGCGCGATTTACGCCGGTCCGTTTTCCGGGCCGCCTTGATGCCGGAGAGCCAGCCGGCGTCGGGCGCCGATGACACAATGCCGACCAGGGCCGAAACAGCCTGCGTCGCATCGAAACCATGAAACACCTGACCACTCTTCCGATCGTCCTCCTGCTGGGCGCGCTGTCGGCCTGCGGCTCCGCGCAACGCGGCAGCCAGGACCCGCTGTCGATTGCGCGGGCGCCGGTGGCCACGGCCATCAACGACTACCAGCGCTGTGCCCAAGGCGCCTTGCAACGGTTGAAGGACAACCCGGAGCAGTCCGTATTTGTGCTCGCCGATACCGCGCTGTCAGCCTGCGAGGGCGGCCTTGAGCTGGTGCGGCGCAGCATCCTGGCGGACAACGCGGGCCACCCCTATGTGGCCGCCTTTGCGGAAGACGCCAGCGCCAACATCCGCCTGCGCACCCGCAACATCCTGGCGCACAGCCTGAACCGGGCCCGGGAAGCGCAGCCGGCGAAATAAACCTGCTGGGCTGGCCCGCCCACCGCAGGCCCTTCACAAAGCGCGGCGCATTCGGGGCAAGAACACCGCAGAACCGGCTTTGCCGGGCCGCAGGTGTTGCCACCCTGAGGGGGGTTCCGGCTACACGCAGTGCGCCGAGACAGGGGGCTACCAATTACCGCAGGCCCTTCACATAGCGCGGCGCGTTCGGGTCGCGATGGCGGCGCTCCCGCGGCGACTCGCCCTCGCCAAAGATGGCGCCGAATGTCGACTCGATAAAGCCTGATTCAGGATAGACCTCTTCCTCGGTATCGATGGACCGCGCACTCTGGCGGTCGGGCACGGGCGCCGGGGCAAGCACCGGCTGGCTGCGCTCTTTCACCGCCTCGGACACCAGCTGCACCAGCGGTACGCGGGCCTTGGGCTCGGGCGCGGCCATGATCTCTTCCAGCCGGTCAGCCCAGACCGCCAGGTCCACGTGACCGTCTTCGGCGGCTTTTTCGCGCGCAAAACGCGCTATTTCGGCGGCGTATTCGTGGTTGCCGGCCATCCATTCGGTGTCGGTGACGCGGCCGGTCTTGCGGCGCAGCAGCACATGCAGGTGGGCCGCGACGGCGATTTTTTCACTGGAGGGCATGATGCGCAGTCCTTGAAAGTAGGGTCCCGTTGTCTGTCAGTCAGGTACCGATGCGCTCGGCGTGCTGGGTGATGTCCAGGCCGTCGCTCTCTGCGGCCTCATTGACCCGCAGGCTGACGATCAGCGAGGTGATCCACAAGGCCAGCGCCGTCATGAACAGGCTGTAGAGCATGACCGCGCCGGCGCCGATCGCCTGGGTCATCACGTTGCCTTCGACGCCGGAGATGGCCTTGCTGGCAAAAACACCGGTCAGCAGCGAACCCACAATGCCGCCGACGCCGTGCACGCCGAAGACGTCCAGCGAATCGTCGGCGTTGAGCAGGCGCTTGAGGCCCGTGGCACCCCAATAGCAGGCCACACCAGCCACCAGGCCAAAGACCAGCGCGGCGCGCGGCGAGACAAAGCCCGCAGCCGGCGTGATGGCGACCAGCCCGGCCACCAGGCCCGAGCAAAGGCCCAGCAACGAGGGACGCCCGCGAACCAGCCACTCGGCCGCCATCCATGAGAGCGCGCCCGCGGCGGCCGCGATGTGCGTGACGGCCATCGCCAGCCCGGCGCGGCCGTCGGACGCCACGGCGGAGCCGGCGTTAAAGCCAAACCAGCCGACCCACAGCATGCCCGCACCGGCCATGGTCAGGCCAAGGTTGAAAGGCGTGAAGGGCTCGCGGCCATATCCGTGGCGCGGCCCGAGCACATAGGCACAGACCAGCCCGGCAATGCCGGCATTGATGTGCACGACCGAGCCGCCGGCGAAGTCCAGTGCGCCCATGCGCGCCAGCCAGCCGTTGGGCTCCCAGACCCAGTGGGCGATGGGCGCGTAGACGACAACGGTCCACAAGGACATGAATACCAGCATCGCGGAAAACCGCATGCGTTCCACAAACGAGCCGACCACCAGAGCGGCCGTGATGATGGCGAAGGTCAGCTGGAACATCGCATACACCGACTCGGGAATGTTGGGGGCGATATGGCTCACCGCCACCTTTTGCGCATCCTTCACATAGTCCAGCCCAGCAAACCAGAGGCGCTCGGGCCCGCCCACGTAGTGGCCGAGCGCACCTTTGCCGGGCGTGAAGGCAATGGAGTAGCCCACCGCAAACCAGAGCAGGCTGACGACAGCACAAATGGCGACGACGCACGACATGACGTTCAGCACGCTCTTCCTGCGCACCATGCCGCCATAAAAGAGTGCAATGCCGGGCAAGGTCATGAGCAGCACCAGGGCGGTGGATGTCATCATCCAGGCGGTGTCTGCGCCATTGAGGGTCTCTGCGCCGACCAGCCCCGGCTGGGTCAGCGGTGCGGGTGCGGGCGTCGAAGCAGGCACAAGAGGAAGCGCAACCGCAGGCGCGGAGGCAGCCACAGGAACAGGAGGGGGTGCGGGAACTGCAGCTGGCGGGACAGATGCGGCGTCCGGGGCGCTGGCAATCACGGCGGGCGGCGTGGCCGTAGGAGACACGGTGGCAGGTGCCGTGGTCTGCGACACGGCCTGCTGGCTTGCCAGGCCCGCGCATAAAAACATACCCAACGCCAGAAATCTGTTCATCCGCATACGGTGCCCGCCTGTTCAGTCAGCCAACAATTGGTAACAACAGGCATAAGTCATGCCAATACCACAGTAGCGCCTGTGATCAAAAATATGTACGGCAAAAGTGCTCAGGCGGGTGGATGTGGGCCCCAAAAACACCCGCAAAATCCGGTGACAGCCCAAAGTCCGGGGCCGGGAAACCCCCAATGCACTGTGACAGTGCGCCAGCTATATTGGATGACTTGCTGACGAGCCTAGCTGCTCGCAACGCGAGGAGCCGAGGAGACACGAGAGAGTCATTAAGAAGTAAACACGCAAAGCGGCATTCCACAAGAGATGCAGCTCTGCAAAAAGCGCCGGCAACCCCGGCGCTTTTTTTTGCCTCCACGCTGATGGGGTTTCCCATTCAAATCTCCTGAAATGCTTGCCCGGCGCGCGCACGCAGCTATTAATTTCATAGCAATTAGCCCATTCAGTGCGATGAGACAATCCGGGCCATGGAATTATTCATCGTCTCGTTGGCCTCCCTGCTCGCCGGTTTTGTGGACTCTATCGTCGGGGGCGGCGGGCTGATTCTGGTGCCGGCCCTGTTTGCGGTTTTTCCCACCACGCATCCGGCCACCCTGTTTGGGGTGAACAAGGGGGCCTCGGTCTGGGGCACGGCAGTGGCCACGGCCCAATATGCCCGCCGCGTGGAGCTTCGCTGGGCGGCGCTGTTGCCGGCAGCGGCCGCCGGGTTTGCCGGCTCGCTGGCGGGCGCCTGGCTGGTCACCGTCATCTCCCCGGGATTTTTGCGCAAGGCCCTGCCCTTTGTGCTGCTGGCCGTGCTGTTCTATACGCTGGCCAGGAAGGAGCTGGGCCGCCACCACACGCCCCGCTTCACCGGCCATGCCGAGACTGCGGCGACCTGCTGCATCGGTCTGGTGCTGGGGTTTTACGACGGTTTTTTCGGTCCGGGCACCGGCAGCTTTTTTGTGTTCCTGTTTGTGCGCTGGCTCGGCTACGACTTCCTGAACGCATCGGCTTCGGCCAAGCTGCTCAACACCGCCACCAACCTCGCAGCCCTGGCGCTCTTTGCCTATAAAGGCCATGTCTGGTGGCATTTCGCCCTCACGATGGCGGTGGCCAACGTGGCGGGCAGCCTGCTGGGGACCCGGCTGGCCCTCAAGCATGGGGCCGGGTTTGTGCGCGGGGTGTTTATCGCCGTGGTCAGTGCCCTGATCCTGAAAACCGGCTTTGACGCATTCATGCGCTGACGGCGCGCAGCCAGTTTGCTATTGATTTAATAGCTGCTTGCGCACGCCCTGTATGGGTTGGAGCCATTTTTTGCTGGAATCCGGCATCCACAGCCGCTTCTCGCCATTCACCGTCGTTCGCAAATTACCGGTCAATTTGGCATTCAGCCCAATGGTGGCGGTCGCAAGCAGCTATCAAATCGATAGCAACAACCAGCTGCCGGCTCAATCGGGATTGATACCCGCTGCCGCCATGGGTGGCGGGAGCTTGCTGAGCGCCTCCGCAATCGCCGCCGTCCTGGCTTTGGCGGCAGCGGCTGCCGCTGCGTTGGTAGGGCCTGGAGAAGCGCCTGCCGCGCCGGCCGACAGCAGGCCGGCCATGTCGGCGGCCTGGCGCGGCTTGCCGATGGGCGCTGCCGCCAGCCCCTTCTGCACCGCCACCATGTCTTCTTCGCTCGGGTACTGGCCCAGCAGCACATAGTCAAAAACACGCCGTGCAATCGGCGCCGCCACGCCGGCGCCCCAGCCGGCGTTTTCCACGATCACCGCCAGCGCAATCTTGGGGTCTTCCGCCGGCGCAAACGCCATGTACACGGCGTGGTCGCGCTGGTATTCCTCCATCTTGCTGCTGTTGTACTTGTCTTTCTGGCCGATGGTGACCGCCTGGGCCGTGCCGGTTTTGCCGCCGCTCAGGTACCCGGCCCCGGCAAACACCCGGGCCGAAGTGCCTTCCTGGGTGACGCCGACCAGGGCCTTGCGCACGATCGCGATGTTTTCAGGCTTGTAGCCCAGGTTTTCCGGCGCATCGGCCGGCAGCGGGTGCATCACGCGCGTCACCGGGTCCTGGGTGCCGATCACCAGCCGCGGCCGGTGCTTGACGCCGTTGTTGGCCAGCACGGCGGTGGCCTGCGCCAGCTGCAGCATGGTGAAGGTGTTATAGCCCTGCCCGATTCCCAGCGAGATGGTTTCACCGGGGTACCACTTCTGGTGTTCCGGCCTTTTATAGGCTTTGCGTTTCCAGGCCTGGCTGGGCAGCACGCCCGTGACTTCGCCGGCGATGTCGATGCCGGTGATCTGCCCGAAACCCAGCGGCTGCATGAAGTCATGCATGGCGTCCACGCCCATCTCGTTGGCCAGCGAATAAAAGTACACATTGCTCGACTTCACGATGGCGCGGTACATGTCCACCGCACCCAGCGCAATGTCGCCGTGGCTGCGGAACACGTGGCCGCCAAAGCTCCAGGAGGCGTTGTCGTTGACGATGAAACTGGCCGAGCGCTTTCCGGTTTCCAGCGCCGCCATGGCCATGAAGGGCTTGTAGGTGGAGCCCGGCGGGTAGGTGCCGCGCAGCGCGCGGTTCAGCAGCGGCTTGTCCAGCGAGTCACGCAGGTACTGCCAGCTTTCTGTGTCGATGCCGTCCACGAAGAGGTTAGGGTCGAACGTCGGTTTGCTGACAAACGCCAGCACGTCGCCGGTCTTCGGGTCCATCGCGACCAGCGCGCCGCGCCGGTCGCCGAACATGTCCTCCACCAGCTTTTGCAGGCGGATGTCCAGCGACAGCATGACGGTGTTGCCGGGTGTGGCCGGGTTGCTGGCGAGCTTGCGCATGGCGCGGCCGCCCGCTGAGGTCTCGACCTGCTCAACACCGGTCGTGCCGTGCAGCTGCTGCTCAAAACTCTGCTCGACACCGAGCTTGCCGATGTAGTCGGTACCGCGGTAGTTGCCTTCGTCTTCGCTGCCTTCAATGACTTCTTTTTCTGCCTGGTTGATGCGGCCGATGTAGCCCACCACGTGGCTGCCCAGCTCACCGTACGGGTAACTGCGAAAAAGCCGGGCCTTGATGTCTACGCCCGGGAACCGGAAACGCTGCGCCGCAAAGCGGGCGACTTCCTCGTCCGTCAGGCGGGTGCGTATGGGCAGCGATTCAAAATTTTTGGACTCTTCACGCAACCGCTTGAAGCGCCGCTTGTCGCGCACCTGGATGTCGACCACCTTTTCCAGCGCGGCAATGGTTTCGTCCAGGTTGGCGACCTTGGAAGGCGTGATCTCCAGCGTGTAGGCTGAGTAGTTGGTGGCCAGCACGACCCCGTTACGGTCCAGGATCAAGCCCCGGTTGGGCACGATAGGCACGATGGCCGTCCGGTTGCTTTCGGCCTGCTCGTTCAGGTCGGCATGGCGGTATACCTGCAAATACACCAGCCGCACCGCCAGCAAGCCAAACGCACACAGCACCGCAAAGCTGGCCACCAGCACCCGCGCGCGAAAACGCGACAGGTCGGCTTCAACATTCCTCAACTCAGTCATGGTGGTCCGACTCTATAACCGATAGAAAGTGCCCACAACAAGGAGGCGATGCGAAGCGAGCCGAAAAAGGCCAGTCCGAGCCGCGGAACTGGCTTTGCCAGGCCGCAGGCGGGGCGGCCCCCTCGGGGGGCAGGGAACACACGAAGTGAGTGACCGTGGGGGCCATATCTACAATGGTCGGTTCTGGTCGGGATCGGGTGCACGGCGCTGCGGCACCAGCAGCAGCACGCTCACCACCGGCCACAGAACGGCCTCGATCAGCGGCGCCAGCAGCATGATCCAGCCCGGAAAAATGCCGCCCCCGATCATGCGGATGACGAGCTCCACGCCATGCGCCACCGCAAACAGCGGCAGCACCTGCACAGCCTGCGACGGCACGGTGAACCAGAGCAGGCGGCGATGGATCATCGTCGCAAAAAAGCTCAGCGCCGTGTACGACAGCGCATGTTGGCCCAGCAGCGAGGACTGGTGCACGTCCATGCCCAGGCCGAACATGAAAGCCACACCAATGCCGACCCGCAGCGGCTGGTGTACGTTCCAGAACACCAGCACCAGGGCCAGGAAGTCGGGCATCCAGGGCACGCGGCCCAGGGGCAACATGTCCAGCAGCAACGCCGCGATCAGGCTGCACCAGATGAAGACGGGGTTGGCGGGCAGCAGCAGCTGCTGGCCTGATCGCATGATCATGTCGTCACTCCCTGCATGATCATTTCGAAGCCCCTTTCTTCTTGGGTGCGGGCTCGGGTGCGTCGTCAGGCCGCGGCGGGATCTGGCCGGTGCCGGGCTTGACAACGATGACATGCCGCGCGCCCGTCACGAGCGCCTGCGGTGTGCAGAAAATCTTGGCGAAGGCCGACTCCGCGCGGCGCTCGATGCGGCTGATCTTGGCTACCGGCAGGCCCGCCGGGTAGACGCCGTCAACGCCGCTGGTGGTGAGCAGGTCGCCTTGCTGCACATCTGAATTGCTGCCCATGAAGCGCAGCTCCAGGCCGCTGCCGGAAACGGTCGGGTCGCCATAGGCCACGCTGCGCGCGCCGGTGCGCACATTGAGCACGGGAATGGCCAGGTCGCGGTCGACCAGCAAGGTCACCTCACTGACCAGCGGATGCACGCGGGTAACCTGGCCCAGCACGCCCGACTCGTCGAGCACCGGCGAGCCCAGGTCAACGCCTTGCGCCATGCCTTTGTCGATGATGACTTTGCGGGTGTAAGGGTCTGCCGCGTCGTAAAGCACTTCGGCCGCCATCACCGGCGTGCCGAGCTGCTCGCGCAGGCCCATGAGCTTGCGCAGGCGGTTGTTCTCCTGCGTTAGCTGCTCGACCTGACCGGCGCGCAGCGACTGCAGTGCGAGCTTGCGGCTGGCGTCCTCGCTGCTGTTTTTTGCATCGTTCAGGGTGGTGAAATATTCACCGCTGCTTTTGACGGCGCGCACCGGTTGCAGCGCCAGCCATTGCACTGGATAGAGCGCAGTAGCCAGCGCGGCGCGCACCGGCTGGGTGATGCGAAAACGCGTGTCGGCCACCATCAGGAACAGCGACAACGCGCTGAAAAACACCAGCTTGGACAATGCCGACGGCCCCTGCTTGAAAAAGGGCGGCGGGGATCTGTCGAGGGTTCCTAAAGGCATGGTTCGCTGTCAGGCTGGCCCCGCTTCATGCCCGGCGTGCAGCATGAAGTGAAGACGCTTATTCCGAGGTGAAGATGGAACCCAGGCGGTCCATGGGCTCCAGCGCAATGCCACAGCCGCGCACCACACAGGTCAGCGGGTCTTCGGCCACCAGCACCGGCAGGCCGGTTTCTTCGGCCAGCAGGCGGTCCAGGTCGCGGAGCAAGGCGCCGCCGCCGGTCAGCATCATGCCGCGCTCGGCAATGTCGGCGCCCAGTTCGGGTGGCGTCTGCTCGAGCGCGTTCTTGACGGCACTGACGATGTTGTTGAGCGGGTCGGTCAGGGCTTCCAGGATTTCATTGCTGGAGATCGTGAAGCTGCGCGGCACGCCTTCGGACAGGTTGCGGCCCTTGACTTCCATTTCCTTGACTTCGGAGCCCGGAAAGGCCGAACCGATGCTTTTCTTGATGGCCTCGGCGGTTGGCTCGCCGATCAGCATGCCGTAGTTGCGGCGGATGTAGTTGATGATGGCTTCGTCGAAGCGGTCGCCGCCGACACGCACGCTGCCTTTGTAGACCATGCCGCCCAGCGAAATGACGCCGACTTCGGTGGTGCCGCCGCCGATGTCGACCACCATGGACCCGCTGGCTTCCGAGACCGGCAGGCCGGCGCCGATGGCCGCGGCCATGGGCTCTTCAATCAGGTACACATCGCTGGCGCCGGCGCCGAGCGCGCTTTCGCGGATGGCGCGGCGCTCCACCTGGGTGGAACCGCAAGGCACGCAAATGATGATGCGCGGGCTGGGTTTGAGCAGGCTGCGCGGATGCACCATTTTGATGAACTGCTTGAGCATCTGCTCGGTCACGGTGAAGTCGGCAATCACGCCGTCTTTCATGGGCCGGATGGCTTCGATGTTGCCGGGAACCTTGCCCAGCATGGCCTTGGCTTCATGGCCTACGGCCTGGATGGTTTTTTTGCCCTGGGGGCCGCCTTCGTGGCGGATGGCGACCACAGAAGGCTCATCCAGCACAATACCGCGGTCGCGTACAAAAATCAGGGTGTTGGCGGTGCCAAGGTCGATGGCCAGGTCGGTGGAAAAATACCGACGGAATGCTTCAAACATATGCAGGGGTCCGGTTGGGGCATGAGCGCACTTCGTTGCTCCATCGCCTTTTTATTGATCAAGCAATTATGGGGAAGTTGGGCCAGAGGCGCTCTGAAATCTGCTTCTGGCACCTAAAAAGCGCCTAAAGCCCGCATCCAACCCTGATTTCACACCAAAGGCGGGATAATAACGCATCCCCTATAGATCAATAGCTTTAGCAGACCCGTTTTTTCAGCTTTACACCTCGTTTCAGCCCTTGTTTTCTGGTTTATTTTCTCCCGCCTTTCTTCTAACTTCCTATGGCATTGACACCCCAAGACATCGCCCGCGTCGCCAATCTCGCGCGGCTTGAACTGCGCCCCGACGAAACGGCACGCACCCTGAGCCAGATCAACGGTTTTTTCGCCCTGGTCGAGCAAATGGAAGCCGTCAATACCGACGGGGTGGAGCCCCTGGCCCACCCGGCCGCGGTGATTGGTGAAGTTGCACTGCGCCTGCGCGAAGACATCGCCAGCGAACCCAACCAGCGCGAAGCCAGCCAGGTGAGCGCCCCGGCCGTGGAGCGCGGCCTCTTTCTCGTGCCCAAGGTGATCGAATGAGCAGCATGACATCCGCTTCCGCTTCTTCCGACCTGCACGACCTGGGCGTTGCCCAGCTGGCCGCCAGGCTGGCCGCCCGCGAAGTCTCCAGCGTCGAGGTCACGCAGCATTTCCTGGCGCGCATCGCACAGGAAAACCTGGGTGCCTTCCTGGCCACCAACGCAGACGTATCGCTAGCCCAGGCCAAAGCCGCGGACGCGCGCCTGGCCGCTGGCGAGCGCACACCCTTGCTGGGCGTGCCGCTGGCGCACAAGGACGTCTTCGTCACACGCGATTTCCCCACGACGGCCGGCTCGAAAATGCTGGAGAACTACCGCAGTCCGTTTGACGCGACCGTGGTCGGCAGGCTGGGCGGCGGAAGTGACGGCCGGCAAGGCGCCGGCATGGTCACGCTGGGCAAACTCAACTGCGACGAGTTCGCCATGGGTTCCGGCAATGACAACAGTGCCTACAAGCCCGTGAAAAACCCCTGGGACCTCGAACGCATTCCGGGCGGCTCGTCCGGCGGCTCCGCGGCTGCTGTTGCCGCCCGCCTGGTGCCCGCCGCCACCGGCACCGACACCGGCGGTTCAATCCGCCAGCCTGCGTCGCTGACAGGCGTCACAGGCATCAAGCCCACCTACGGCCGCTGCTCGCGCTACGGCATGGTGGCGTTTGCCTCCAGCCTGGACCAGGCTGGCCCGATGGCGCGCAGCGCACTTGACTGCGCTTTGCTGTTGTCGGCCATGGTAGGGCCTGATCCTGACCGCGACTCGACGTCACTGGACCTGCCCGCCACCGACTACGCTACAGATTTGATAGCTGCTGGCGCACAGCCCGCGGGCGCAAAACCCCTGAAAGGCCTGCGAATCGGTCTGCCCACACAGTTCTTCGGCGCAGGCTGCGCGACTGACGTGCTGGCCGCCGTACGCGCCGCGCTGGCCGAATACGAGAAGCTGGGCGCCACATTGGTTGACGTGAGCCTGCCGCTCACTGAACTGTCCATCCCGGTGTACTACGTCATTGCGCCGGCCGAAGCCAGCAGCAACCTGAGCCGCTTTGACGGCGTGCGCTACGGACACCGCGCGGCGCATTACACCGACCTCAACGACATGTACAAAAAGTCGCGCAGCGAAGGCTTCGGCGACGAGGCGACGCGCCGCATCATGATCGGCACCTACGTGCTGTCGCACGGCTACTACGACGCCTACTACCTCAAGGCGCAGAAAATCCGCCGCCTGATCGCGCAGGATTTCCAGACAGCTTTCACGCAGTGCGACATCATTGCCGGACCGGTCTCGCCCACAGTAGCGTGGAAGATCGGCGAGAAATCCGATGACCCGGTGGCCAACTACCTCGCGGACATTTACACACTCTCGTCCAGCCTCGCCGGTCTGCCTGGCATGAGCGTGCCGGCAGGTTTTGGCGCGGGCGGCATGCCCGTGGGCCTGCAGCTGATCGGCAATTACTTCAAGGAAGCACAGCTGCTGGGCGCCGCGCACCAGTTTCAGTTGGTTACCGACTGGCACCAAAGAGCGCCAGGAGGACACTGATGCTTCGCCTTCGTTACGCCTTTGCCTGGATAGCGCTCTCCGTTTTCACCGGAAGCGTAGCGGCGCAGAACGCAGCACACGAAGCGCATATCCGTGCGTCGGCACACGCTGCCAAAGAACTTTTCTTCACATCTGGCGCACCTGCCCTTCAGAAAAGCATTGAGGCTTGTTATCTGGGAGCGGATCAAAAACCCAACATCGATGCGTTCATTCTGGAAGCCGAACGGTGCTTGGCCGAAGACAGTGTCGGACTCATCCTGTTTGTCTCCCACAAAAGAGGCATGGAGAAAATGGGCCGCTCCTTTGACGATCCGTTTCTGAACCCCGACGCCCACGCCCGCAGGRCGGCCAACTTCCTGAAGAACCGAAGCCTTCCCGCCGGAGAAGAGCGAAAGTTTTCCGACCGTGTATTTGCCATCTCCTACGATGAATTCCTGCGCTCTTCAAGCCCCGCCCCATCGCCCGTGAAGCCCGAAACGAAATGACAAAACTTATTCAAGGCTACGAAGTCGTCATCGGCTTCGAAACCCACACGCAGCTGACCACACAGTCGAAGATTTTCAGCCGCGCCTCTACCGCATTCGGCGCCGAGCCGAACACGCAGGCCTCTGCCGTGGACTTTGCCCTGCCCGGCGCGTTGCCGGTGATGAACAAGGGCGCGGTGCAACGGGCCATCGAGTTCGGCCTGGCCGTGAACGCGCACATCGCCGAACAAAGCGTGTTTGCCCGCAAAAATTACTTCTACCCCGACCTGCCCAAGGGCTACCAGATCAGCCAGTTTGAGATTCCGGTGGTGCAAGGCGGTGTGGTGGAATTTTTCCTGGAGGGCGAGAAGCGTTCGGTGCGGCTGGTACGCGCCCATCTGGAAGAAGATGCCGGCAAATCGCTGCACGAGGACTTCATCGGCATGAGCGGCATCGACCTGAACCGCGCCGGCACGCCCCTGCTCGAAATCGTGACCGAACCCGACATGCGTTCGTCCGCCGAGGCGGTGGCGTATGCGAAGGAACTGCACAAGATCGTCACCTGGATCGGCATTTGCGACGGCAACATGCAGGAAGGCAGCTTCCGCTGCGATGCCAACGTGTCGGTGCGCAAGCCCGGTGCCGAATTGGGTACGCGCCGCGAAATCAAGAACCTGAACAGCTTCAAGTTCATGCAGCAGGCCATTGACTACGAAGTTCGCTGGCAAATCGAGCAGATCGAAGACGGTCACGCCATCCAGCAGGCTACTGTGCTGTTTGATCCGGACACGGGCGAGACGCGCTCGATGCGCACCAAGGAAGACGCCGCGGACTATCGTTATTTCCCGGATCCGGACCTGCCGCCGCTGGTGATCGGCCGCGACTGGGTGGAGAAGACCCGCGCCGACATGTCAGAACTGCCGCGCGTGATGGCGGCGCGTTTTGTGGCCGACTACGCGCTGCCGGAATACGATGCCGGCCAGCTCACGCAAAGCAAGGCCACAGCGGCGTATTTCGAGGCGGTGGCGACCCTCAGCAAGCAACCCAAGCTGGCCAGCAACTGGGTCATGGGCGAGCTGTCGCGGCGCCTGAACAGCGAGGAGAAATCGATTGAGGCCTCCGCTGTCGATGCGCAGCAGCTGGCCGGCCTGATTGGCCGCATTGCCGATGGCACGATCTCCAACAATGCCGCCCGGCAGGTGTTTGATGCACTGTGGACCGGTGAAGGTAGCCATGTAGATGTCATCATCGAAGCCAGGGGTCTCAAGCAGATGAGCGACACCGGCGAGCTGGAAAAAATCATTGACGACGTGCTGGCGGCCAACGCGAAAAACGTCGAAGAGGTGCGTGCCGGCAATGCCAAGGCTTTCAATGCCCTGGTAGGCCAGGCCATGAAGGCCACCAAGGGCAAGGCCAATCCGGCCCAGGTGAATGAACTGCTCAGGAAGAAGCTGGGCTGACATGGCCCAGGTGGGCCTGCCGCGCGGCTGAAGTCCGGGATGGCCGGTTATTGAGCAGGGTGCTGCAGGTACCTTCAGGCGCTTTGGCCCGCACTTGAGCCACAGACAGCCGGCTAGTTTTTGTCGGCGGCTGCAACACCGCTGGCTCCAACAGCGGGCGCGCCGGCGATGGCCCACAATTGCTTGAGCTTGACCAGCTCTTCATCAAACCGCTGGTTGACGCGCCTCTTTTCCTGCTCCTGGTCTTGAATGAATTTCTTCTGCACCAGAACGCTGCTGTCGTTTTCCTCGATCCTGCGCTTCAGCGCAGGGGGCGCCTTGGCGGGGTCTTTTGCGTAAAACTCAAGCTCACTGTTGATGCTCTTGCGCTGCTCGGACAGTTCGACCGTTCTTTTGCTCGCCGCCTTGATGACCTCATCGATCTGGGCCAGCGCGGTCACGCGCTCCTGGTCGTGTACTGCACGACGCGGATACCGCAGCAACAGCGCGCGATCGCGCCGTTTTTCCTCTGCTTCGCGTGCACGCGCTTCTGCAGCGGCTTTCTCTTTCTCTTCCAGCGCCGCGCGCTCCTGCGCGGTCAGAGACGGGCCTACCTGGCGCTTGACCAGGCCAGACGGGCTCAGTTCCTGCTGCGTGCGGTCTATGCATTCAATGATCGGCCGGTCTGCCGTGATCTTGCGGCCCTTGCCGTCCACACAGGTGTAGATGTTCTGCGCTGAAACAGGGCCGGCCAGGCACATGAGTGAAATACAGGTGACCGTGAACGGGGTTCGCAGGAGCAATTCGAATCCTTAATTGACGCCGTATCGTTCCCGATAGGCCAGCACCGACTGGTAGTGCGCTTGCAGAGACAACGTTTCAGGAGCGCTTGCTGCCGACGTGCCCCCCTGCCTGGAGAGATACTGCAGCAAGTCGGTCAAGCGCGCAATCGCACAAACCTGCAAGCCCAACTGATTCGTAACATATTGCACAGCGCTGTGGTTCACATCCACACCGTTTTCGGTGGCCTTTTCCTGGCGGTCCAACGCCAGCGCCACCGCATGCGGAACGGCGCCGGCCGCCCGGATGATGGCGATGGACTCACGGGCCGCAGTGCCGGCTGACATCACGTCATCGATGATCAGCACACGGCCCTTGACCGGAGCGCCGACCAATGTGCCGCCTTCGCCGTGGTCTTTGGCCTCCTTGCGGTTGTAGGCAAACGGAAAATTGCGCCCCAGCCGCGCCAGCTCGACGGCTACCGCGGCAGCCAGCGGGATACCTTTATAGGCGGGGCCGAAAATCATGTCGAACTCAAGCCCGTTGCGCTTTTCTTCAGCCAGCAAGTGGCGCGCATAAAATTGCGCGAGCCGGCCCAGCTTGGCCCCGTCGTCGAACAGGCCGGCATTGAAAAAATAGGGACTCATGCGCCCGGCCTTGGTCTTGAATTGGCCGAAGCGCAGCACCCCCGATTCGACGGCAAACTGCACGAATTCCTGTGCCAACGCACCGTCCTTGTTGTCCTGATCGCCTTTTTCGCCTGCCGTGCTCATCTGAAAGTCCCATGTTTAAATTAACCAGCCTCAACCTCAACGGTATCCGCTCCGCAGCCAGCAAGGGATTGCTGGACTGGGTCGCACAATCCATGCCGGATTGTATTTGCGTGCAGGAGCTCAAGGCCCAGGCCGCCGACATGAGCGGCCGGTTCGAGGAAATCGCCGGCATGAAAGGCTATTTTCATTTCGCCGAGAAGAAAGGCTACTCCGGGGTGGGCGTGTACACCCGCCACGAACCCAGTGACGTCATCGTGGGTTACGGCTCCACCGAATTCGACGCAGAAGGGCGCTATGTGGAACTGCGCTTTGACAGGCCTGGGCGCAGGCAAAGCCCCAAGCTCTCCATCATCAGCTGCTATTTTCCGAGCGGCTCCTCAGGCGAAGAACGTCAGGCGGCCAAGTTCCGGTTTCTGGCCGAGTTCTACCCGCGCCTGGCGGCACTGAAGGAAACGCGCGACTTTGTGCTGTGCGGCGACATCAACATCGCGCACCAGGAGATCGACCTGAAAAACTTCAAAGGTAACAGGAAGAACAGCGGTTTCCTGCCCGAAGAACGTGCCTGGATGACTGAATTGCTGAGAGATGCAGAACTGGCCAACGAAGCCGCGCAGGAGCTGACAGAACGCACAGATCCGTCACTCAAGGGCGGCGGCATGGTCGACGTGTACCGCAAGCTTCAGCCCACAGCCACCGATGCGGCCTACACCTGGTGGAGCAACCGCGGCCAGGCCTACGCCAAAAACGTGGGATGGCGGCTGGACTATCACCTCGCTACCCCGGCGTTCGCCGCACTGGCACGCAGCGAACATATCTACAAGGAACAGCGTTTTTCGGATCACGCACCCATGAGCGTGGACTACGAGTTTGGACTTTGACCCCCGCCCAGGCTCACTGCGTGTAGCCTGTCCCCCCCTTCCAGGGGGCGGCGCCTGCGGTCTGGCAAAGCCAGTCCCGCGGCCCCTGATGGTGAATACCCCGCTGGTTAGTCCCTGAATTTTCCACCCAGCCGGGGCCGCGGATCCGGCTTTGCCGGGCCGCAGGCGCAGTCCCCTGCAAGGGGAAAAGGGCTGCACGCAGTGAGCCCGATAGGGGTGTGCCAATTTCTCGGCTTTGCCAGACCGCAGGCGGGCGGCCTCCTCGGGGGCAAGGAGTTACACGCCAGTGAACGACTGTGGGGGCTCTACTCCACCGTGGGGGCTCTACTGTGCTGCCCAGATGCGCTGTATCTGCGTTGACAGCTCCATCGGGTCAAACGGCTTGGGGATCACTTCCATGGCGCCGAGGCCCTTGTAAACGGCGACCTCGGCAGCCTGAACTTTCGCGGTCATGAAGATCACTGGTGTATCGGCCGTGGCCGGCAATGCGCGAAGGCCCTTGAGCGTGCTGGGTCCGTCCATGCCGGGCATCATGACATCCAGCAGCAGCAGGTCAGCCCCGGCAGCGGGCGCGGCATCCAGCGCTTCCTGGCCTGAGGCGCAGGCGATGACGGTGAAGCCGCCTACAGCTTCGAGCGCCATCTGCGCAACCATGCGGATGTCGGGCTCGTCTTCGACATACAGGATACGGGTCAGTGGTTTGGTCATGGATTAGCTCAGGGGTTGGGATTGGGTAGGGCCGGGGTCGCCGGGAATCTGGAGCACACGCTGGATTGTATTGAGCAGTTCGGTATTGGAGGTATGGGCCTTGACCAGCACCGCATCGGCCTGCTTGCCATCCGCCGGGTCCACGTCGCCGGCCGAAAAAACGATCACCGGCGGGCGTGGATCCAGAGCGTCGATATCCTCAAACAGGTCCCAGCCCGAATGGCTGCCGAGCGACAGGTCCAGCAGGATCAGGTCGAAAGAATGCTGGCGCAAAAGGGCACGCGCCCCGTCCAGGGTGGTGGCAAATTCGAAGTTCGCAAAATCCTGCGCGATGGCAGCCGTGATTTGCTGAATATCCTGGTCGTCTTCGACATGCAAAATGCGCGGCTTGCCTTCGTCCAGGCTGACGACGGCCCGGCGCAGGCTCTGAATGAGCTGCTGCTCGTCAATCGGCTTTTTCAGCCAGTCAGAAACCGTGTGCGGCTTGCGGTTGAATTGCAGCTGGCCCTGCTCAGCCATGGCCGAAATCACCACGACGGGCAAGTGACGAGTCCGTTCATCCTCACGCAGCAGGCCGATGAAGGCCACGCCGTTTTGACCGGGCAGTTTCAGGTCCACCGTCACCGCATCGTAGGTGTTGTTTTCCAGGCAAGCCATCGCCTGCTCGGCGCTATGGGTCATGTCGGAGTCAAAGCCTGCCTTGCCCAGCATCATGCTGATCAGCCTGGCCACATCGGGATCACCCTCGCAGATCAGGATCCGGGGCCGGGTAGAAACAGCCGGCTGCATCCGCACGGGTTGCAGCAGGGGCACGGGATTAGTCCATTCGGGCAGTTCAAAAAAGAAAGTAGTCCCCACGCCCGGGATGCTCTTAAAGCCGATCGTCCCGCCCATCTTCTCCACCAGCGCACGGGAAATATTAAGGCCAAGGCCGGTTCCACCTTTTTGCCGGGTGTCGGAAGAATCAGCCTGTGAGAATTTCTGGAATATGCGGCTGTGGAACTCCTCGGGGATGCCGGGGCCGACATCCACCACTTCAGCGCGCACCCGCTGTGCGGAGCGCGACAACCTGACCTCCACAGGGCTGCCCGGCGGCGAAAACTTGACCGAGTTGGACAAAAGATTGGTCAGCACCTGGGTCATGCGGTCAGCGTCAATCCGGACCTGAAGGACGTCATCGGGTGCCCGCATCACCAGCTCGACCCGGTGCTGGGTCGCAAAGCCTTCGTTGGCAATCAGCGCCTGCTGTACCAGTTGCCGCAAGTCCACGACCTGCAAGTCCAGGCGCAGTTTCCCGGATTCGATCTTTTCACTGTCCAGGATGTCGTTGATCAGGCGGATCAGGCGCTCGCAATTGCTTTGGGCAATGCCCACCAGGTTCTTCACTGCCGCGGGCAGTTCGCCGGCCACACCGCCGGAAATCAGCCCCAGGGAGCCGCGTATCGAGGTTAACGGCGTGCGCAGCTCGTGGCTCACGGTGGATACGAATTCGGTCTTCATGCGGTCAATACGCCTGAGCTCGGTGATGTCTGTCCCCATTGAAAAGAACCCGATGACCTTGTCTTTTGCAGTGCCTTCACCGTAGCGGGGGAAGTATTGCATCGCGAAATGCCTGCGCTCGCCTTCCGGCGTCACCTGGGTTCGTTCGTAGCGGACCGGCTTGCCGCCCAGCACTTCCTGCACTTTCTCCCGGACGGTTTCATAAATCTGCGGGCCCAGGACATCGACCAGGGGATGTCCGTCGATCTGCTCGAAGCTCAGGCCGAACGCGGCTTCGTAAGCGCGGTTATGAAAGCGAAAGCGCTGCTCCGTATCGAGGTAGGCAATCAGGGCTGGCACCGTATCGGTGACCTGGCGCAGTTGGGACTCGCTCGCCCGCAAGGCCTTGCTGATGCGCTTGCTCTCGGTAATGTCATGCATCAAGGCGGTGAAAAGGCGGCGGCCGCCGACCTGCACATCGCTGAAGGACACGCTCACCGATAACTCGCTGCCATCCTTGCGCATGGCGCGTACTTCCTGCCCGGATATCCGGAACGTCTCCGGCTGCTCCCGCATCATGGAAGTGAAATCCTTGTACTGCTGGCGAAACCTTGGCGGCACCAGCTCCGACACATCACGGCCGACCAGCTCGCTTTTCTCGTAACCAAAGAGCTGCAAAGCCGCCGCGTTGGCTTCCAGAACGATGTCGTCGGACGTGGTGGTGATCACACTCTCGACCATTCCCTCAGTGATGCTGCGGCTCATCACCTCACTGTCATGCAATTGAGCCTCCCCGCGCTCACGCATGTGCTCGTAATGCTTGACCACATAAGCCATCCAGGCCAACATGGCAAAGAACAGCAGGGTGCCGGTAACGATGAGGCTCTGCGCCCACGCGGCATCGCGTTCGGCCGCGGCTTGCGCAACTTCCCACACGCGCGCCTCGCGGTTGCGCGCGCGCTCCAGCAGCTCGTCCGTGCGCTGTCTCGAAAGCCGGCTTTCGGGCGCGCCGAGAATGGCGGCGCCCTGTGTCTGGCCGGCCTCCTTGCGCGCCGTGATTGTCTGCCGTGCAACCGCCGTGCGGCGCGCAATCAACTGCTCAAGTTCAGCCAGCTCAGGCATCCGGTTGGCGCTTCGCGCCTTGGCTGTCGTCACGGCCAGGTCGGCGAGCGCTTTTTCGAAATTCGCCTGGTCGGTTTCATCGCCACTCAGCAGATACTGCCTGAGGGAAGCCTCGGCATTCTTGATGCCCGATACCACCCGTTCCACCATCACCAGCGAATCCTCCGTGCGGACGCGCGACTGGGTGGTTTCAATCAGGCGGCTGATGGTGGTATACGAGGCCGCACCGACGACGGCCATCAGCACAAGGCCCGCAGCCAACCCGATTTTGATCTTGACCAGAAAAGCGTTGGAGGAAGACATCGGCACCTTCTACGATCTGGTCAAACTGATTTCAGGCAGCATCGGGAAAGCGCTGCTGCAAAGCTTTGACTGCCCGGCCGATTTCGGCCTGCGCCTGTGGTGAAAGCGGTTGCCCCGCGCTGACATGCGGCTCTATGGCCAGCTCCAGCGTCTGGGCCGCCAGGCCGAGGTCGGCCCAGCCGAAGGTTGCCGCTGACCCGGCCAGGCTATGCGCGTGGCGTTCCAGGGTTGGCAAGGCTTCCGCCAGATTCTCGCCGTTGAGGACTTGTTGCCATAGCGAGGCCAGCTGCTCCCGGCGGCGCGGCAAGGAGCGGGTGTAATCGGCGCGCTGCTCCTCCAGAAACGCGAGCAGGGCCGGGTTGGGTTGCGTCATGGCTTCCAGAGATGTAGCGCCATCCGCGCACTGTTTGATGCGGGGCCGCAGCGGGAGCCGGTGACCGGTCCCCATGCCGCTTTGGTACGCCAGCAGCCAGGGCATGCAGGTGGCCGCTGGTGAAAAAGAAAGCACATCGGCTTATCTTACGGTGCAGGGGCCAAAATGCAGCGTAGGACAAGTACGAGGTTCGGCCCTGATTTGCAATCCGCCCGGCGGCATGTTGTGAGCAAAGCACCTCCATCAGCGCTTCAGTAATTCTTACGCCGTGATTTACCGCGAAAAATCCCAAACATTCGTCTTAAATGAATACTTTTTCATTCGATTTTTGCGCCTACTTCAGGCATCAAGCCGAAGGGTCAGCAGCCCGGCCCAATGCGGCGATAACGTCTGACTGGGTAATAATTCCCACCAGCCGTTCTCCGTCCCCGATGATGGGAATGTGGTGATGGCCGGTGCTGGCGAACAGCGGAATCAGTTCCACCAGGCGGCGCTGCATCCCGGCCACCCGCACATTGCGAGTCATGATCTGGCCCACGACTTCAGGCTTGTCCGAGTACACACTGCGCGTCGTGCGCACCAGCTGCCTCAATTTGGCGTCAAAGCCTTCGTATAAATCAAGTTCCGCCGCCCGCATGAAGTCAGCCTGCGTGATGATGCCGGCGATGCGAAAGCTGCGGTCCACCACCGGCAAGGCCTTGATGCGGCGCTCCCTGAGCAAGGCCCAGGCCTCTTCCAGCGGCGTGCCGAATTCCACGGTGACAAGAGCGCGCGACATGACGTCGGCACAGCGGACTTCGGCGAGCTTGCGGTCGTAGGCGCGCAACCGGGTTTCGGCCAGCAGCGTCTTGAGGTCGTCACGGCTGACGTCCAGCACCTGGTTGTAGCGCGCCAGCACGGCGTCGAGATCTGCATCAAGCAACCGGTCTTCTGCGGACGGCGCCGGCCCTGGCGGCGCCAGTTGCGTGTGGGGATAAGCCCGCCGTGTGGCGTTGTTATAGGCAACACCCACGGCCACCAGCAACACCGAGTTGAGCATCACGGGATAAAAGGCAAACAGCGGCTCGGAGACGCCGCCAAGCACCATCATCAAGGCGGTGGCGCCCCCTGGCGGATGCAGGCAGCGCAGGGCGAGCATGAGCGCGATGGCAGTCCCTACCCCCAATGCAGCGGCAAGTTGCGCAGAGCCCAGCAGATGCATGCCGTGCACGCCCGCAATACCTGCCAGCGCCGACAGCGTGTTGCCTCCCACCACATTCCAGGGTTGCGCCATCGGGCTGGCCGGCACGGCATAGACCAGCACGGCGCTGGCGCCCAGCGGCGCCACCAGCCAGGGCAGGCCGGGAACCAGGCGGTTGCCCAGATGGCACAGCAACCCCGTCACGAAAATACCCAGCAGCGAGCCAACGACAATGCGCAGCCGCTCGCGTGAGTTGATGCGGGTACGCCCCGGCCGGAAGGCCCGCCACCAGGTGCGCGTGAAAAATGCGGCGCGCTGCGTCAAACCGGTCACCAAGGGCCAGACGGATCAGCCGCGAGCGCGCTGGTAAAGGCCCTGCACCTTGGGAACGTTGGCCTGCAGCTGCTGGATGCGCTCAGGGCCTGTGGGATGCGTCGACAAAAAGCTCGGGCCGCTGGCGCCGCCACCGGCCTGGGCCATTTTTTCCCAGAGGCTGACGGAAGCCTGCGGGTTATAGCCGCCGCGCGCGGCCAGCTCAAGACCCACGAGGTCGGCGTCTGTCTCGTCTTCGCGACTGAAGCGTAGCGTCAGCAACTGCGTGCCGATGTTGGCCGCAACGTCGCCGAGCTGGCCCAGGCCCAGCAGCTGCGCACCCAGGGAAAGCAGTTGCCCGGTTCCGGCACTTTTGGCAATACGGGCACGCGCGTGCTCACGTAGCGCGTGGGCCATTTCATGGCCCATGATCATGGCGATTTCGTCGTCGCTGAGTTTGAGCTGGTCAATGATGCCGGTGTAAAAAGCGATCTTGCCCCCGGGCATGCAGAAGGCGTTGATCTGTTTGCTGCCCAGCAGGTTCACCTCCCAGCGCCACTGGTTGGCACGGTCGTTCCACTGCGCGGCCTGCGGCACCAGCCGCGTGGCAATGCCGCGTATGCGCTGAAGCTGGGGATTGCCCGGCGAGGCGAGGGCTCCTTTGGACTTCGCTTCGGCCAGCAGCTTGGCGTATTCCTGCGTGGCCGCGCTTTCCAGCTCCTCGGCAGGAATCAGCTTGCGCAGTCCCGACGACGGCCCCACATCGACCTGTGCAAGCAGCGGGGTGGTGACGGCCGCTGCCGCGGCGCCGCCGGCAGCCAGCAGGAACGCCCGGCGGCCAGCCCAGGCAGAGTGTTTGGCCTCGCATAAAAAGCACATGGGTGAATAATAGTCACAAATCAAAATACCCATGTCAGACAAAACCCCCTCCCCCGACTCGGCGGTATCCACTCCTGCCACGGTCCCCGACGCGGCATCCACAGCTCTCCCCGTGAAAACCGCGCCCAAGCCCGCATGGCGCGATGTCTGGCATGTTTATGCCGAGGCCGCCACGCTGCGCATGCTGTTTCTGGGCTTTTCCGCCGGTTTGCCCTTGCTGCTGGTGTTTGGCACGCTGAGCTTCTGGCTGCGCGAAGCCGGCATTGACCGCACCACCATTGGCTACCTGAGCTGGGTCGGGCTGGCCTACGGCTTCAAGTGGGTATGGGCGCCGCTGGTGGACCGGTTGCCCATTCCATTGCTCACTCGCCTGCTGGGACGCCGGCGCAGCTGGCTGTTGCTGTCGCAGCTGGTCATCGTGGCGGCGCTTGTCGGCATGGCCCTCACGGACCCGAAACTGGCGCTGCAACCCGTGGTGTGGTGTGCGCTGGCCGTGGCATTCGGCTCGGCCACCCAGGACATCGCGCTGGACGCCTACCGGATCGAATCGGCGGACATCCAGCGCCAGGCCGCACTGGCTGCCGCCTACCAGACGGGTTACCGCATTGCGATGATCTGGGCCGGCGCCGGGGCACTGTGGATTGCAGCGCGCGCCGAGGTCGTCGGTGATGCCGCCGCTTACCAGCACGGCGCCTGGCAAGTAGCCTACCTGGCCATGGCGGCCTCCATGCTGCTGGGCATGGCGACCGTACTGCTGTCACCTGAACCAGCGCCGCGTCCGCTGGCACCATCGCGCAACGCTGCAGAGTGGCTTAAAACCGCGCTCGTTGACCCGTTCGCCGATTTCCTGCGCCGCTACGGCAAGCAGGCGCTGCTGATACTGGCGCTGATCGCGGTCTACCGCATCAGCGACGTCGTCATGGGCATCATGGCCAACCCGTTCTATGTCGACATGGGCTACACCAAGGACGAAGTAGCCGCGGTGACCAAGATTTACGGGGTGGTGATGACGCTGGCCGGCGCCTTCGTGGGTGGCGCGCTGGCCATGCGCTTCGGCGTGATGCGCGTGCTGATGCTGGGCGCCGTGCTGAGTGCCGCCAGCAACCTGCTGTTTGCCTGGCTGGGCACGCGCGGACACGACGTCAACGCGTTGATCTTCGTGATTTCGGCAGACAACCTCTCCAGCGGTATCGCCTCGGCCGCCTTCATTGCCTACCTGTCGAGCCTCACCAACATCAATTACTCGGCCACCCAATACGCGCTTTTCAGCTCCATGATGCTGTTGCTGCCCAAGTTCCTGGCCGGTTATTCGGGCAAGTATGTGGATGCCTTTGGCTACAGCAACTTCTTCACCGCAACCGCCTTGCTGGGCCTGCCGGTACTGGTTCTGGTGGGCTTTGCCTCAAGGCTTAAAGCGCCGCAGACCGATAAGGGATAAGCGCAAGCAGCTATTAATTTCATAGCAGTTCTGCACCGTGGCAGGCGTGTCTCGCACGGAGTATGCTGGAGGCTCGCTACCCGGTTTACCGTAACTTTACGGTGGCTTCAAGCGGGATTGTTGCGCCCGGCGCACCATGAATTTCATTGTGAACCCACCCCCAGGGTGGAACACCTGCATACGAGGACCGCCATGACCCAACAGCTTTTGATGATTGAAGACGATACCCGCCTGGCCAATATGGTGGGCGAATACCTGCGCCAGTCGGGCTACGGCTTTACCCACGCGGCCGACGGTGCCGCGGGCCTGGCAGCGCTGGAAGCCGCAACACCCGACCTGGTCATCCTCGACCTGATGCTGCCCGACATGGACGGCCTGGAAGTATGCCGCCGCATCAAGGGGCAGGGCAGCGAAAACGCCAACACCGCCGTGCTGATGCTGACGGCCAAAGGCGACCCTATGGACCGCATCGTCGGGCTGGAAATCGGTGCTGACGACTACCTGCCCAAACCTTTCGAGCCGCGCGAACTGCTGGCACGCATCCGGGCTGTGCTGCGCCGGGGCGGCGAAACAGGCGCGGCAGTCTCCAGCGGCGGCCACAAGGTCATGCGCTTCGGTTCGCTGGAAATCGACCGCGATGCACGCACGGTGTCGGTGTCCGGCAACCTGTGCGAGCTGACGTCCTACCAGTTCGACCTGCTGGTGGCACTTGCCGAACGTGCGGGCCGCGTGCTGAGCCGCGACCAGATCATGGAAGCCGTGCGCGGCCGCGAGCTCGAGGCTTTCGACCGCTCCATCGACGTCCACATGGGCCGCATCCGCAGCGCCATCGAGACTGACGCGAAAGACCCCAAGCGCATTCTCACTGTGCGGGGCGTCGGTTATGTGTTCGCCAAGCAGCAGGACTAGATTCTTATGTGGGGACGTTTTACCTCGCACCTCTATGTGCGAATCTGGCTGGCTGTTGTCGCCACAGTCCTGGTCCTTACCTTTCTGGTGGGCGCGGCATGGCGCCTGAGCGCTGACCCGCCGCAGTTGCCGATACGCGAAGTGCTGGTGCACAACGGCAAGGGCGAAGTCATCGGTACCGCGCAAACCAAGCCAGACCGAAAACCCGGTGATGGCCTCGAATTTGACGTGCTGACCAAAGACGGCCAGACGCTGAACCTGGTGATGCCGCGGCCCAAGCGCCCACCGGGCAGCAATCCGTGGAACCGCCCCCCTTTTGGTTTTGGCTGGATGCTGGTCGTCGTTGGCCTGGCCGTGGCATTGGGGGCCTATCCAGTGATGCGAAGGCTGACCTTGCGGCTGGAAGCCCTGCAGCGCGGCGTGGAGCGATGGGGCGCTGGCGATCTTTCGGCCCGCGTTAACGCCGATGGCAAGGACGAGGTGGCCTTTCTGGCGGAGCGCTTCAACCACGCAGCCGAGCGCATTGAAACCCTGATGGAGTCGCATAAATCGCTTCTGGCCAACGCGTCGCACGAACTGCGTTCGCCGCTGGCCCGCATCCGCATGGGACTGGAGTTGATGGGCACTGACGCCGCATCGCCGCAGCGACAGGAAATCTCGCGCAGCATTTCCGAGCTCGACCAGCTGATTGACGAAATTTTGCTGGCGAGCCGGCTCGATGCCAGGCAGGCCGACGCGGAGCCTTTTGAAACGCTGGACCTGACCGGCCTGGCCGCCGAAGAATGCGCGCGCGTCAACGCTGAATTGAGCGCGGAGCTGGGCAACACGGACAGCGCTGGCATGGGCATGGACGCCCCCAGCCACAGCCTCACGGTACAGGGCTCGCCGCGCCTCCTGCGGCGGCTGATCCGCAACCTGCTGGAAAACGCCCGGCGCTACAGCAATGGCGAGATCAGCCTGGAGCTGGCTCAGGTCCGAACCGGCGCCAGACAGCTGGCGGTGGTCAAGGTCCATGACCGCGGCCCGGGCGTACCAGCCGAGCAGCGTGAGCGTATCTTTGAGCCGTTTTATCGCCTGCCAGGCGCCAGCGAGCGAGAAGGCGGCGTGGGACTGGGGCTGGCCCTGGTCAAATCCATCAGCCAACGCCACGGCGGTAGTGTCCGTTGCGAGGCCCGGCCGGGGGGCGGTGCAACCTTTGTGGTGGAATTGCCGATTGCCCATCCAAAAACGTGAATTAAGTCACGAAAACTCGTCGCCGGGCGACAAAAACCCGTGGTCTCCTCTATTTGGAGAATGGTCAGTCCAGCGGCAATCCGCGATATTTTCTCCCGTTGCTGTCACAACGCTGGATGAGGGAAAAGGGAACAAGAAAACGTCGGCGAAGCATTTCAATGATTCCAACGACATCTTCCTGACGGAAGCACTGCAAAAGCCACCTCGCGGTGGCTTTTTTTTGCCCGGAACCCGGCAACAGGGGGCTTTGATACGCTAGCGGATCCAGCCATCCACAGGAAAATCATGAGCTTCGCCACTACGCCCTCTCCTCCCGCAGTCCCCCAAGGCTTCTTTTCCCCCGCCGAAGACCGCATGCCGCTGATGCCGCGGGAGGCTATGTCGCCTGCGCAGCGCGAGGCTGCGGACGCACTGATCGCCGGGCCGCGCAAGGCCGTGTTTGGCCCGTTCATTCCCCTGCTGCGCAGCCCGCAGCTTATGGGCCGCATCGGCGACGTGGGGGCGTACCTGCGCTTTGAAAGCGCGCTGGACGCCCGCATCCGCGAACTTGTCACCTGCGTGGCGGCGCGCCATACCGCCAACCAGTTTGAATGGCTGATGCACGCGCCATTGGCAGTCGCCGCGGGTGTGGCACAGTCCACGATTGATGCGATCGCCGATGGCAGGCAGCCGCGCGAACTGGCCGCCGATGAAGCCGTCGCGCTGGACCTGACATACGAAGTGCTGCGCCAGCATGGCTGCTGCGACGCCACCTATGCCGCAGCAGTGGATACATTCGGCGAACAGGGTGTGGTCGAGCTGGTCAGTCTCGCCGGCTATTTTGTGATGGTGTGCTGGGTGATGAATGTGGCGCGCACTCCGACCCAGGGCAAACCGGGTTTTTCGCCGCTGGCTGCCTTCCCCGCCTGACCCGGCCTAACTTGCCGCCCGGGGAAGCGGTGGCAGCGCCGCCAGCACCCGCTCGGCACCAATGTCGTTCAGGCAGCGTGTATGGCCCAGCGGGCATTCACGTTCGAAGCAGGGCGCGCAATCGAGCGGAGGCTGATAGGCCGCATCGGCCTTGAGCCACAGCACGGCAGCTTTGTCGCTCAGGGGCGGCGTGTGCAGCGGACTGGACGAACCGAAGATCGCCACCTGGGGTACACCGAAGGCCGCAGCGACGTGCATCAGCCCAGAGTCGTTGCTGACGGTGCTCTGGCTCGCAGCAATCAGGCAAAGCGCCTGCACCAGCGAGGTCTTGCCTGCGAAGTTCAGACATTTGCCGGGCTGCACCGCGTTCACGGGCGCGGCAATTTCCTCGCAGAGCGCCGCTTCCTTGCCGGAGCCCAGCAACACCACAGGCAAAGCCAGCCGCGCCGCAAGCTCCGAGAAGTGGCGCGCAGGCCAGCGCTTGGCAGGACCGTACTCCGCACCGGGCGCAAAGACGTAATAGCCGCCGCGCTGCAGGCCAAGTTCCGCCAGCGCCTGCTCAACGTCGGCTGGCGCCATCTGCAGTTGCGGCCGGTCCTTGTCGAGGTCCGCCCCGCCGCTCAACGCGGAATAGAACGCCACCATGGGTGGCTTGTTCTTGGGGTTTTTGAGCCGATGGGTCAACAAGCCTACGCGCGCCTCGCCAAAATAGCCAATACGCTCAGGGATGCTGGCCAGAAAAGGCAGCAGCGCGCTTTTCAGCGAATTGGGCAGGACATACGCCTTGTCGAAACGGCCCTCGATGCGTTTGGCAATCGCCCGCCGTTCGCGGAACTGCAGGCCGCCGTGGGCAAAAGGAAATTCAATGACATCGGCCACCTGGGGCATGGCCCGGTAGACCGGCGCCACCCAGGGCAAGGCTCCCACCGTGAGGCGTTCGCCCCGCGCATGCAGCCGGCGCATCAGCGGCTCTGTCATCACCGCGTCCCCAATCCATTGCGGCGCAACTATTAGCGACTCCCCCCCGATGCGGCCTTCGGCGGCCTCCCCCCCAAGGGGGCGCCGCTTGCGGCCCGGCAAAGCCGGTTCCGCGGCGGCCGCTTGAAGGGGGTCCGACACGCTAGTGACCAGCGCCGAAGTGCTCGCCGTCCTTGAGCTTGTAAAGAGTGCCGCAGTAGGGGCAGGTGACCTGGCCGGTATCGGCCACGCCGAGATACACCTTGGGATGAGAGTTCCACAGGGCCATGTTGGCCTTGGGATTGGGGCAATAAACGCCACCGTAGCTGTTCAGTTCGCTGGCGAGGAGTTCCACCACTGCCTTATGTTCGACCTTGCTCATGATGTTCCTTGGGCTTTCAGACCTTGGCCAGCCAGTGGGCGTACTTGGGATTGCGGCCGTTGACGATGTCAAAGAACGCGCTCTGGATTTTCTCGGTAATCGGTCCACGCGAACCGGCGCCGATTTCGATGCGGTCGAGTTCGCGAATCGGCGTGACTTCAGCGGCCGTTCCGGTGAAGAACGCTTCATCGGAGATATACACCTCGTCGCGCGTGATGCGTTTTTGCACGAGCTCCAGGCCCAGGTCCTTGCAGATGTGCAGGATGGTGTTACGCGTGATGCCGTTGAGAGCCCCCGCGGACAAGTCGGGCGTGTAGACCACGCCACCCTTGATCACAAAAATGTTTTCGCCCGCACCTTCGCTGACAAATCCCGACGCGTCGAGCAGCAGCGCTTCGTCGTAGCCGTCGTCCAGCGCTTCCATGTTGGCGAGGATGGAGTTGGTGTAGTTGCTCACCGCCTTGGCCTGCGTCATGGTGATGTTGACGTGGTGGCGGGTGTAGCTGGATGTCTTTACGCGGATGCCGCGCTTCATGCCTTCCTCGCCGAGGTAGGCGCCCCAGGCCCAGGCCGCCACCATCAGGTGAATCTGGTTGCCCTTGGGGCTGACGCCGAGTTTTTGCGAGCCGATCCAGGTCAACGGGCGCAGGTAGCAGCTTTCAAGCTTGTTCTCGCGCACTACGGCCTTTTGCGCCTCCATGACCTCTTCCATGCTGAAAGGAATCTTCATGCGCAGGATCTTGGCGCTGTTGAAAAGGCGCTCGGTATGTTCTTCGAGCCGGAAAATCGCCGTGCCGCCGGCGCCGTTATAGGCGCGAACGCCTTC
This sequence comes from Polaromonas sp. P1_E3, assembly GCF_056405935.1. NCBI lineage: Bacteria > Pseudomonadati > Pseudomonadota > Betaproteobacteria > Burkholderiales > Comamonadaceae > Polaromonas > Polaromonas sp. P1_E3. The sequence continues at coordinate 50,763 of NZ_JBFUBD010000001.1, read as the reverse complement.
AAACGCGCCGCAGCCGTAATGCAGCGTGTGGGTCAGCACATGAATCTTGGCGTCACGCCAGTCGACCATCTGGCCGTCCATCCAGATTTTGCCGTCGCGGTCTGCCATGGAGGGAATTACTGGGGACATGATACTGATCCTGTTTTGAATGTCGTGGACGGGGCGTTTTGTACCGGAAGGGGCCACCGGCTACCACCCGCAGCAGCCGGAAAACCCGAAAGTCTGATTTTACGGTGCGGGCGACGCCGCGTCCCCGGCGTCGGGCGAATCGGCGGGCGCGGGACGAAAGAGCTCATGGTGGGCCAGCTTGCCACCCACAAAAGTGCAGGTGACGTGCGACTCGGAACCGTCCGTCCAGCGGAAGATTTCGGGCTGTTCGTCTTTGGCCGACTGCAGCTGGCCCAGCGCCCGCGTCATGGCCACTACATGCAGCAAGGTCATGCCGGGCCGGAGCTTGGCGTTAAGCATGACCGCGCTGTCGACATAACCGATGGGGCGGTTGGCTGCACGCTTCAAGACCTGCATCATTCGGGTGAAATGCAGCAATACCCACATCACGAGAGCACCCGCAGCGGCGATCACACCGGCCCAGCCGTAAAAGCGGTAGGCCAGCACAACGGCGGCAACGCCGGCCACGGGAACAATGATTTTCTGGAAGTTCATTCCGCCATTTTCGCAGGCCGGAAGCGGCATCGGCTGCGGAGACTGCGTAGCACTACCGGCCAAAGGCGGAAACCGCGCAGCCGTCTACCCCGCTTACCCGGCTGCCCCGGCTCCCGCTCACCGGAATCGATCCGTCGAGCCGCTCATAGGTGCCGATGAGGCATCCACTCGCTACGGCCCGTTCATGTATGGCGTCAAGCACCGCATCCCGGCCCGGCGTGCCGCTGAAGGGGTCGCCCCGCAGCAGCGCAAAAACCTGAAAGGCATACCGATGGGGGCCGTGCCCGGGGGGTGGGTCTGGGGGCAACCATCCGGACAGCAGGTAAGAGTTGCGGCCCAGGTGGACGTGGTCATCGGTGTCTGAGCTGTTCAGCTCACCTTCGGCCAATCCTTCCCTGGAAGGCGGCAGATCCACGGCGATGGCGTGCACCATCGGACGTGGCGTAGGGGCGTCGGCGTCCTCCACGATCAGGAGCACCGACGCAGCTGCCGCAGGCACGCCGTGCCAGTGCAGGGGTGGAGAAAGTCCTTCACCGTCCGCTGTATGGCGCGCGGGGATAGGGGCATGGTCGGCAAACGCCATGCTGCTGACCTCGATGGCCGCCATGCCGGTGCGCAGGCCGGACAGGTTGAACGCAAGCTTGTCGAGCCCGGCGCGTTGATCGCGCAGCGCGTGCCCCACGGCATCGGGGAGTTTTTCCAGCATATGAGCGGCCTTGAATGGATGAGATCTCCAAGCTAAACCACTCAAGGAAGCCGCCGTGTAGGAAAAGACGCTGGCAAAGCCGCAGCCTATCTTCCCCTGCAAGCCGGACCGGGGCAACTGCGTCCGGCCGATGGTCTCAGGCCGCCGCTCCAGCAACAAGGCCGGGCCGCGGCATATAACCGGTGGCCAGGGCATACGCCCAGTCAGGCCGCTGCCGGCTGGCCGCCACATGCGACTGGGCCATGTGGCCATACGGTACCGCGCGCAGGTCCACCCGCCACCCCTGTGCGGTTTTTTCGACGATCGCGTAATGCGCGTGCGGCGTCCCGTTTTCCACCACATGCGGGTGAGGGTAGGCATCGTCATAAGCCTGCAGGCCGACGCTGCCGGGATTGACGACAAGCAGGTTGCCGCACTGGGCCATGCGCGGCACATGGGTGTGGCCGCAAAGGACCAGCGAATGCGCCTGGACGCTCTCGTCACCAAGCCGAAAGAAAACTTCGTCGGCCGTGGCGGGCCGGATACCCGTTGGATGCGCTTCAGGAAAACCAGGCACCGTGGTTTCCATCCAGTAGATCAAATCGCTGCCGGGCGTTCCGTGACACAGCAGCACGTCACCGTCCGCCAGTTCCAGGCGCTCGGGGAGCGACCTGATCCACGCTACCTGCGCCGACGTCAGCTGGCCCGCGGTATAGCCGTCGGTGCCGAGCGGGTCGAGATGCTGGCCCTGGTCCAGCAAGTCCAGCACCTGCCGCTCGTGGTTACCCCGGATGGTGGTGAAGTTGCAAGCCATCAGCAGGTCGGCGGTTTCCGCAGGCTGCAGCGGGCCGCTCAGGATGTCGCCCAGGTTCACGGTCTGGTCAACGCTTTGCCCGGCAATGTCCGCCAGCACCGCCTCAAGCGCCAGCAGGTTGCCGTGAATGTCGGAGATGACGGCGAGTTTCATGGCCCTGATTGTGCAACGCCTCAGCTCAGGCTGCGCACCACTTCCATGGCCTCCTCCACGCGCTCGACAGCATGGATGGTGAGGCCTTCAATGGGTTTCTTGGGCGCGTTGGCCTTGGGCACCACGGCTACGCTAAAGCCCAGCTTGGCGGCCTCCTTCAGGCGCTCCTGGCCGCGCGGGGCCGGGCGCACCTCGCCGGCCAGCCCGACCTCGCCAAAGGCAATGAAGCCCTTGGGCAGCGGTTTGCCGCGCAAGGACGAGGTGATGGCCAGCATCACGGCCAGGTCAGCCGCCGGCTCGCTGATGCGCACGCCGCCCACGGCGTTGACGAATACGTCCTGGTCCATGCAGGCCACGCCGGCGTGGCGATGCAACACCGCCAGCAGCATGGCCAGGCGGTCGCGGTCCAGGCCCACTGACAGGCGCCGCGGGCTGGGCCCGCCGTTGTCGACCAGCGCCTGGATTTCAACCAGCATGGGGCGCGTGCCCTCCAGCGTCACCAGCACGCAGCTGCCCGGCACCGGCTCGCTGTGCTGGCTCAAAAAGATCGCGCTTGGGTTGGCCACGCCCTTGAGGCCTTTTTCGGTCATGGCGAACACGCCGATTTCATTGACGGCGCCAAAGCGGTTCTTGATGGCCCGCACGAGGCGAAAGCTGGAATGCGTATCGCCTTCAAAATACAGCACGGTGTCCACCATGTGTTCGAGCACGCGCGGGCCGGCCAGCGCCCCTTCTTTCGTCACATGGCCCACCAGCACAATGCACACGCCGCTGGACTTGGCGGCGCGCGTCAGGTGCGCGGCGCACTCGCGCACCTGCGCGACCGAGCCGGGTGCGGAGGTGAGCTGGTCGGAATACACCGTCTGGATGGAGTCGATGACGGCAATCGCCGGCTGGGTGGCTTCCAGCGTGGCGAGTATTTTCTCGAGCTGGATTTCGGCCAGCACCTTGACCTGCGAGCCATCCAGCCCCAGCCGGCGCGACCGCAGCGCGACCTGCGCGCCGCTTTCTTCGCCGGTCACATAGAGTGTGTTGAGCCCCGCACGCTGCAGCGAATCCAGCGCCTGCAACAGCAGCGTCGATTTGCCAATGCCCGGGTCGCCGCCAATGAGCACCACGCCGCCTTCCACAATGCCGCCGCCCAGCACGCGGTCCAGCTCCTCGTGCCCGGTGGGCGTGCGGGCCATGTCGGTCGCCTCGATATCGGACAGCGTCGTCACTTCAGAAGCCTTCGCCAGCGACGCAAACCGGTTCTTGACAGGCGAGGTGCTCTCGGCAGCGGATTCGACCAGGGTGTTCCAGGCGTTGCAATGCGGGCATTTGCCCAGCCATTTGGGGCTGGTGCCGCCGCATTCAGTGCAGGTGTAAATCGTTTTGTCTTTGGCCATGCGCCATATTACTGTACAAATAACCAGCTCTTCCGTTTTGCGTCAAGCCTGCAGGAAATTGCATCTTGCACAACAATGGCGTCCCACGCCCGCCCGCGGCGCGCGCAACCCACCGACTTCACGAGGACACCCATGAACATTTCACGCCGCCAACTCATCCAGTCATCCAGCGCTGCGGCATTGCTCACCGGCATCGGCCGGCAAGCCTGGGCCCAGGCCATTGACAGCACCAAAGTCATCGTCGGCTTCGCGCCCGGCGGCACCGCCGACATCGTGTCGCGCCGCGTGGCTGACAAGCTGCATCCCGGCTATGCCAAAACCGCGGTGGTGGAAAACAAGACCGGCGCAGGCGGGCAAATCGCCGTGCAGTTCGTCAAAAACGCCGCGCCCGACGGCGCCACCGTTTTGCTGACACCCATGTCCATGCTGGGCATCTACCCGCACACCTACAAAAAGCTGCCCTACGACCCGGTGGCAGACCTGACCCCTGTATCCGCCGGCGCGATCTTCGACTATGGCTTCGCCGTCGGCCCCATGGTGCCGGCCAGCGTCAAAAACGTGCCGGATTTCCTCGCCTGGTGCAAGGCCAACCCGGGCCAGGCCAACTTCGGCTCGCCGGCCGCCGGCTCGTCACCGCATTTCATCGGCGCGCTGTTGGGCCGTGCCGGCAACGTGGATTTGCGCCACGTGGCGTTTCGCGGCACCCAGCCCGCCGTGCTGGACCGGGTGGGTGGGCAGATTGCCGCGGTGTCAGGCCCCACCGGCGAGTTCACCCAGCATGTCGCGTCAGGCAAATGCCGCCTGCTGTCGACCAGCGGCCCCAGGCGCAGCCGCTTCACCCCCAACACACCGACGCTGCTGGAGCAGGGTTTCAAAGACATGGCGTTCACCGAGTGGTTCGGCTTCTTCCTGCCCGCAAAAGCGCCGCAGGATGTGGTGCAGCGCCTGAACGCCGGCATCCGCTCCGCACTGGCCTCGCAGGACGTGATCGACGGCCTGGCTGTGTCTTACCTTGAAGCGGCGCCGACTTCGCCCGCACAGCTGGCGGCCATGCTCAAGGCCGACACCGAGTTGTGGGGTCCGCTGGTCAAGGCTGTGGGTTTTACCCCTGAAGGTTAGCCTGACGGCGCTTCAGACGCTATCAAAGCAGGAGCTGCTTGCGCTTATTCCCATTGGGCCGCAGCCTCTTTTTGCTTGAAATAAGGATGATTGACGGATGAATGTGTGTATTTACGGCGCCGGCGCCATTGGCGGCTGGATAGGCCACGGGCTGGCACAGGCTGGCTGCGAGGTCAGCGTGGTGGCACGCGGTGCCACGCTCGACGCGTTGCAATTGCACGGGCTTCGGCTGAACCAGGCCGGCGAGGTCACCTCGCAGGCCGTTGCCTCAAATGCCTCGCCGGCTCACTTTGGCGTGCAGGATCTGGTGGTGCTGGCCGTCAAGGCGCCTTCGCTGCCCGAGGTGGTGCGCCACATTGCGCCGCTGATCGGTCCGGACACCATCGTGCTGACCGCCATGAACGGTGTGCCGTGGTGGTTTCTGCAGGGCTTCGGCGGAACACTCGAAGGCACGCGGCTGACCTCGGTAGACCCCCACGGCGAACTGGCGCAGGCGATTCCCGCGCGGCACATCGTCGGTTGCGTGGTGCATGCCAGCTGTTCGCTCGACGAGCCCGGCCAGGTGCACCATCACTTCGGCAACAAGCTCATCATCGGCGAGCCGTCCGGCGATAAATCCGCCCGGGTGCAACAGCTCGCGGCCCTGCTGGGAAAAGCCGGTTTTGAAGCGCCGGTGTCCGGGCAGATCCAGAAAGACATCTGGTTCAAGCTTTGGGGCAACATGACGGCCAACCCGATCAGTGCGCTGACCGGCGCGACCATGGACCGCGTGCTCGACGATGAGCTGGTGACGGGCTTTACCCACAGCGTGATGCTCGAAGCCAAGGAAATCGGCGCGCGTATCGGCATTCCTATCGACCAGACCCCTGCGGAGCGCCACGCCGTCACCCGCAAGCTGGGCGCCTTCAAGACATCCATGCTGCAAGACCTCGAAGCCGGCAAACCGGTCGAGCTGGACGCGCTCGTGGCGGCCGTGCGCGAACTGGGGCAACTGACAGCCGTGCCCACGCCTTATACCGATGCCCTGTTGGGCCTTGCCCGGCTGCAGGCGCGCGTCAAAGGCCTCTATTGAACTTCACGGATTCTTTTCAACCACCATTTTTCAGGAGACAACATGAAACATATCGGCGTTATTGGTGCATCGGGGCTCATGGGACACGGAATTGCGCGCAACCTGCAGGCCAAAGGCTTTGATGTAAGCCTGACCGTGCACCGCAATACGGAACGCGTGGCCGACCTGCTGGCCGCCGGCGCCAAGCAGGCCGCAAGCCCTGCCGGGCTGGGCGCCTGCGATGCGGTGATCATCTGCGTGACGGGATCACCGCAGGTGGAAGAAACCCTGCTCGGCGCCAACGGCGTGCTGTCCAAGGCACGCGCCGGCCTGCTCGTGATCGACACCTCTACCAGCGAACCCGAATCCACACGCCGCCTGGCCGCCCTCTGCGCCGAACGTGGTGCAACGCTGGTGGACGCGCCGCTGGCACGCACGCCGGTGGAAGCCGAGCTCGGCAAGCTCAACACCATGGTGGGCGCCGAGCAGGCCGTGTTCGACAAAATCCGGCCGGTGCTGGCCGCCTACTGCGAGAACATCTTTCATGTGGGCGGCCCCAGCGCCGGGCACGTCATCAAGCTGCTCAATAACTTCATCGGCCAGGCCATCTGCACCGCCACGGCCGAGGCTTTTGCCGTGGGCGCATTGGCGGGAATTCAACCGCAGAAGCTGGTGGATGTCATTTCAGCCGGCGCGGTGAATTCGGGCCTCTTCCAGGCCATGGCCAAAACGCTGAACGGCGACTTCAACGGCTTGAAGTTCGAGCTGGACAACGCCCGCAAGGACCGGCGCTACTACACCCACCTGGCCGAATTTGTGAACGTTCCTGCCATGGTCGGCGAAGCAGTGCACCAGAGCCTGGTGACGGCCAGCGCGCTCGGTCAGGGAAAGAAATTTGTCCCCGCCCTCGTGACGGCGCAGGAAAAGCTCACCGGCGCCAAAATCGCGCCGCAGTGACATGACCTGCAAGTGACCGGCAAGTGGCGTGCTCAGTGCGCGCCCTTGAAGCCCATCATCACAGCCACATTGATCTTCGGCTGGTCGCCGTCAAAGCGCATCACGTAGGTCGAGGACTCCGACTCCGGCCGCTGTTTGCCCTGTGCATCCAGGTAAGGCCAGCGGACATACACCGTGGCGAGCTGCTCCGTCATCCAGGTGATGGACTGCACTTCGGGCCGCGTGCTGGTAATGCCCATGTCGTTGTATTGTTTGGCGGCGCCGCCGTAAAAGGTTTCGACTTCCGCCAGCGTTGCCACGGCTTTGGTGCCCTGGTCGGCCACGATCAGCGCCGGGACTTCCCAGCATTCGGCGGCCGCCTTGCCATCACTTCGGGTGAAGGCTTTGGCAAACTTTTCGAGCATGGATTGCACACGCTTTTCCTTGTCTTGTCCGGAAGGGCTCATGGGTTCTCCTTGAGTAATCGCCGGTGCACGAAGGGCCGCACCAGCGTCACCGGCAAGGCCGCTGCGGCGAACCGGCGGGCAAACAAGGCTGCGGCACGGCTTCTTTAAAACCTACCGGAAAGCAATGCACGGGTAAAGGCGGCGATTCCTACAAATGCTGTACGGCTGGCGAAGGGGCGCGCATTAAAGCGGCTTGGCGTACACCACGAAGCCCGAGTTCTCCGCCACCTGGTCATACAGACGCATGGCCGTGGCGTTAGTGTTGTGGGTTTGCCAATAAACGCGGGTAGAGCCGTCAGCCTGCGCCTGCTCGTACACCGCTTCAATCAAGGCCTTGCCAACACCTTTGYCGCGCACGGACTCTGCGGTGAACAGGTCCTGCAAATAACAGACCGGCCCGATGCGCGTGGTGCTGCGGTGATAGAGGTAATGCGTCAGCCCCACCAGCTCACCGCCAGACTCGGCCACCAGTGCGTGCACCGGCTCATAGACATCAAAAAACCGCGACCAGGTCATGACCGTGATGTCGCCGGACAGTGCGGTTGGACCAAAGCGGCCATAGAACTTGTTGTAGCCCGCCCAGAGCGGGAGCCAGTCCTCGAAATCGTCCGGTTGCACAGGACGTACGGTGACGGGAAGCGATGCTGTCATAGTGATCTCTGCTTATTCAGGCCATTGTTCGTCAGGCTTCACGGCGCCTGGGTTGCCACGCTTTTTGCGCACGACCACTGTGCGCGCCAGCTTGTCATGCCAGCCCTGCTTGCGTGCGTCAAAGCCCACCCAGAAGATGCCCAGGCCCAGCGGGATCATCGAGACAAAGTAGCCCAGGTACCTGACGATGAGCTGCGTGGTGCCGGGGTTGCGGCCAGTGTTGGCATCCACGATGCGAGCGCCAATCGCCATCTTGCCGGGCGTCGCCTGGCGCGCGATCCAGAACCACACGACCGCAATGGCGGGCAGCACCCAGGAGATCAGGAAATCGGCCGGCCCCTGAATGAAGTCGGTACCTTCCCAATAAGAGTTGCCGTAAATCGCCGTCAGCGCGGGGTAAATCAACACACCCAGGATGACGGTGTCGATGACGGATGCCCACACCCGGATCCAGAAGCCGGCGTATTCCAGTCGCGATGATTCCGATTCCATGTGCATGCCCTCCGCTGAAAATCTGGAAAGTTTTTAATGTACGCTGGAGCCTCCCTGCGCCCGGATGAGCTTGACCGCCTGCGGCAATGAGCTGGCCGAGGGCATGAAGTGGTCAATTGCGGCGCCCAGGGCCACGGCGCAGACGATCGCACCCATCAGTGGCTTCCATGTCAGGCGAATGACGGCCGAGACCCAGCCTTCACGCGCGACACGCACGGCAGCGCGGGCTGACACATAAGAGAAGGCAAGTTCGACGGCCACCGTCAACAGCACCTCCCATCCGAAGAACATCATCATGAGTGCGCCCGCGCCAAAAAACACTGCCGCGCCAATCAGGAAGATGGCCAGTACCGGGATGACCACCACAGCCCCTTCATCCGCGCTGCCAACAGCTTCGAGCGCGCCGCTGGCAGCGTCACCCAAACCGCCGGCGGCATCGCCCAGGCCGAAATCTCCACTTGCACCGCCACCGCCGAAGTCACCGCCGCCACCCGACTGGAAGTGCGGCGAATGGCCGCCTCCTCCAGCAAAGTCGGGGAAGAAATCAGGCAAGTCACCCGGGCCATCGGCCGACGAGGGCCGGCTATCACGACCTACCAGCTGTGCTGCCCACACGCGGATCAACAACAGGTAAGCCAGATAGCCGGCCCCGAGCGTGATCAGGTAACGCCAGGCCAGCGATTCCATGCCCATGACCATCTGCAGGTGTGACACGCCCCACATCAGGCCCATCGTGACAAGCCCGATGCACAGGCCATGCAGGCGCAGACTATGGCGCCGTCGCAGGTCGCGCTCGATGCGGCCTTCCAGAACCCGGACCGAGCGCCAGTTGGACAGGTTTTTCATTCCGTCTGGAAGGGAACGCGCTGCGCCACAGCGCACATGAGCTCGTAGCCGACGGTGCCGCCGGCTCGCGCCACCTCGTCAATCGGCAGCACCGCGCCGCCGGAGGCGCGGCCCCACAGCGTCACCTCGGTGCCGATGCCCGCACCAGGCACCGGCGTCAGGTCCACCGTGATCATGTCCATGCTGACGCGCCCCACCATGCGTGTGCGCACACCGTTTACCAGCACGGGTGTGCCTGTGCTGCAATGCCGTGGGTAGCCGTCGGCGTAGCCGCAGGCGACGACGCCTATACGCAGCGGGCCGTCGGCCGTGAAGCTGGAGCCGTAACCCACGGTATCGCCCGCCTTGAGCTCCTGAATGCCGATGATTTTCGACGCCAGCGTCATGGCGGGCTGCAGATCCCAGCCGGCCGCGCTGTGCTCGGGGAAATCGGGGGCGCTGCCGTAAACCAGAATGCCGGGACGCACCCAGTCGGAACGCCCGGCCAGCACATCGCCGTGCCGCAAGGTGGCAGCGCTGTTGCTGAGGGAGCGCTCACCCGGCAGGTCGTGCGTCACGGCGTCGAAGGCCTCCAGCGCCGCGGCTATGCCCTTGGGGCCGTCGGCGTCGGAAAAATGCGTCATCAGCGTGATCTCTTCGACCTGGGGCAATGCGTTCAGGCGCGTCCAGGCGGCGCGGTAGCGTTCGGGTGCAAAGCCCAGCCGGTTCATGCCCGAATTCATCTTGAGGAAGACGCGGTGCGGCAGCTGCGTCTTGTGCGCCGCCAGCATGTCGATCTGCTCGTTGCAGTGAATGGCATGCCACAGTCCCAGGCGGGAGCAGAGCTCAAGATCCCGCGCTTCAAAACAGCCTTCCAGCAGCAGGATGGGGCCGCGCCAGTCCAGCGCGCGCAGGCGTTGCGCTTCAGCCAGGTCCAGCAGGGCAAAGCCGTCGGCACTGCGCAGGGGGTCAAAAACACGCTCGATGCCGTGGCCATAGGCATTGGCCTTGACGATGGCCCAGACGCGCGCATCGGGCGCGGCAGCGCGGGCCCGGGCAAGGTTATGGGCAAGCGCTGCAGTGTGAATGGTGGCAAGAATGGGGCGTGGCATGGCGCAATCAATTACTTTTTGGGAACGTGGCAGGCGACGGGGTCCGTCGGGACGAAATGGCTCTGGATGAGGTCTTTTGCATTCTGGCACCGGCCCCCATGCTATAAACCGGAATCGTCTGGAGACATTCACCCATATCTTGCAGCATCAGATCCGCTGATGTATTGATGCAGTGACCACAACAGTTTAATGAAGCGCGGTTTCTACACCATCATGGCGGCCCAGTTTTTCAGCTCGCTGGCTGATAACGCTCTGTTTGTGGCCGCCGTGGAGCTGCTGAAAACCAGCGGCGCGCCCAAGTGGCAGCCGGCGGCGCTGGTGCCCATGTTTGCGCTCTTTTACGTGGTGTTGGCGCCTTTTGTAGGGGCTTTTGCCGATGCGCGGCCCAAGGGCAACGTCATGTTTGTCAGCAACGCCATCAAGGTGATCGGTTGCCTGATGATGCTGTTTGGCTCCCATCCGCTGTTGGCCTATGCCATCGTCGGGCTCGGGGCAGCGGCCTATTCGCCTGCAAAGTACGGCATCCTCACCGAACTCCTGCCGGCTTCGCAGCTGGTCAAGGCCAACGGCTGGATTGAAGGCCTGACGATTTCGTCCATCATCCTCGGTGTTTTACTGGGCGGCCAGCTGGTTGGCCATTCAGTGTCGTCGCTACTGCTTTCGTTTGACTTTCCCATTTTCACGACCGGCATCGACACCGCTCCCGAAGCCGCGATTACCGTGCTGATCCTGCTCTACATCATCGCGGCCTGGTTCAACACACGCATCCCGGACACCGGCGTGGAGATGCGGCCCATGCCGCGCAACAAGCTGGAGCTTCTCCCCGATTTCTGGAACTGCAACTCGGCACTGTGGCGCGACAAGCTGGGCCAGATTTCCCTGGCTACCACCACCCTTTTCTGGGGCGTGTCGGGAAATTTGCGCTATATCGTGCTGGCCTGGAGCGCGGCCGCCCTGGGCTACAGCACGACGCAAGCCTCTTCGCTGGTCGGCGTGGTTGCCATCGGCACCGCTGTCGGTGCCGTGCTGGCCTCCATGCGCATGCGGCTGGACCAGGCCACCAGCGTGATGCCGCTGGGCATTGCGATGGGCTTGCTGGTGATTCTGATGAACTTTATCGGCAATGTCTGGGTGGCCGCGCCTTTCCTGATCCTGCTGGGCGGCCTGGGGGGTTTCCTGGTCGTGCCCATGAACGCGCTGCTGCAGCACCGCGGCCACAACCTGATGGGTGCGGGCCGCTCGATCGCCGTGCAGAACTTCAACGAACAGGCCTGCATTTTGAGCCTGGGAGCCTTCTACAGCCTCTCTACCGGCATGGGGCTGTCGGCCTTTGGTGCCATCACGGCCTTTGGCATCGTGGTGGCAGGCTTCATGTGGGTGATCCAGCGCTGGCACAAGCGCAACACCGTCAAATACAAAGAGCAGGTGGACCACCTGCTGAACATCGCCCGCAGCGATAAATCCCACTGATGCCGGCCGCTGCAAACCGTGCCGCCGTGCCAGGCGGCACGTCCAAAGCCGTTCTTGCACTGGTCCTCAACGCCCTTGTCTGGGGCGTGTCCTGGTGGCCGCTGCGCGAGCTGCAGGGCCATGGCTTGCACCCGTTGTGGACCACTGCGCTTGTCTATGCGGTGGTAGTTACCGGTTTGCTGGTATTGCGCCCCACCGCCTGGCGCGGCTTTGTGGCCCACCCGCAGCTGTGGTTCCTGGCGGCGGCCTCGGGCCTGACCAATGTCGGCTTCAACTGGGCCGTGACCGTGGGCGATGTGGTGCGCGTGGTGCTGCTGTTTTACCTGATGCCGGCGTGGTCGGTGCTGGTGGCCTGGGCCATGCTGGGCGAAAAACCTTCGGGCGCTTCGCTGCTGCGGCTGCTGCTGGCCATGGCTGGTGTGCTGATCGTGCTGAAGGCGCCCGAGTCGCCGTGGCCGGTGCCGCAGGGCGCCGCAGACTGGCTGGCCATCATGGGGGGTTTCAGCTTTGCCGTGACCAATTCGGTACTGCGCAAATACAACCACACACCCAGCGAGTCGCGCATGCTGGCCATGTTCGGCGGTAGCGGCCTGATGGCGGCGGCAGCGGCGCTGATGGGCATGTCGCAAGCCGTGGTGCCCGCGCCGGCGCTGGCGGCGGCCGGCATACCGGTGGTGTTGGGGCTGGCTCTGGCCTTCATGGCCAGCAACGCCGGCCTGCAGTACGGCGCAGCGCGGCTGGCGGCAGGCACCACCGCCATCGTAATGTTGACCGAGATCCTCTTTGCCAGCCTGTCGTCCGCTGCAATGGGCGCTGCCGAGCTGACTCCTCGCGTGCTGCTGGGCGGCGGCCTGATCGTGCTGGCGGCTGTGCTGGCGGCGACAGCGCCTTCGTCTTCGAATGGCGCAAAATCGCACTAAACTTGGCCCCACGCTTTTCGCTGCGCGTAATACGCTGCCCCCCGGGGGGCTAATTTGCCTTGGGGCGGCCCGGCGGGAAATTGCACCATGTTTCAATAGCAGTTCACACAGGAGACAGCCATGGGCACAGCAAAAACGGTTTACGACTTCCAGGCCAAAGACATCACGGGCAAGGACGTCGCACTGGACGCCTTCAAGGGCAAAGTCATGCTGATCGTCAACACGGCCAGCAAATGCGGTTTCACCCCGCAGTTCGCGGGACTGGAAGAGCTGTACAAGCAATACGCCGGCAAGGGCCTGGCAGTGCTGGGCTTTCCCAGCAACCAGTTTCTGTCGCAAGACCCTGGCAGCGACGACCAGATCGCCGAGTTTTGCCAGGTCAACTACGGCGTGAGTTTCCCGATGATGTCCAAAATCGACGTCAACGGTCCCGGCGCCCATCCGCTCTACCAGTGGCTGTCGGCCGAAGCGCCCGGCCTGCTGGGTATCAAGTCCATCAAATGGAACTTCACCAAATTCCTGGTCGGCAAGGATGGCCAGGTGATCCGGCGTTACGCGCCCTCCGACAAGCCGGCGGATCTGTCCAAGGACATCGAAGCGGCGCTCGCGGCCTGATATTTCAGGCAAAAGAGGCTGCAACCCAATACAGTCAAGCGCAAGCAGCTATTAATTTAATAGCGAACTGCGCTTACCGGGCCTTGACGGCACGCAGGAAGTCCGCAAGCGTACGGCCTGGCACATGGTCCAGCCTGTCATCCAGCATGGTGACCGCCGTCATGCGGTCCAGGCGAAAGCTGCGAAAGTCCTTCCGGCTCTCACACCAGGCGCCCAGCGTCCAGACACTGCCCCAATAAAAGCAGCCCAGGGGCCACACTACACGCCGGCTTTCCCGCTCTTCGGCATCCCGGTAATGCAGCGCAACCTTGCGCCGTGCATGCACTGCTTCGCGTAAAAGCTCAAGGCTGCGTTGCGTCGCCTCATCGGGGTTGATCACCACTGCGAACAGCGGCACGTTCTCCGCCGCCACGCGTGCTGCCGGCGGCAGCACCGAAAAGATCTTGCTCCAGGCCGACTCCGCGTCGCCCGCCATGGCCGGATCCAGCCAGGCCTGGGCCAGCCGCACCGAAGCGGCCAGCGCATTGGCTTCTTTTTGCGTGAACATCAGCGGCGGCAGGTCAAAACCCGAGCCGAGCCGGTAACCCACGCCCGCCTCGCCTTCAATCGGCACGCCCTGCTGCTGCAGGTCGGCCACGTCGCGGTAGATGGTGCGTTCGGACACTTCGAGCCGTTTGGCCAGGAATTGCGCCGTGCTGAGCCGGCGGCCGCGGATCAGCTGGACAAGGTGGAAGAGGCGATCGGCGCGGCGCATGGTGAGGCGATGATAGGGTAGCGCCCCACGTCATCCTCGACTGGGCAGTCAGGTTTGCAGAATCGCCCGGCTATAGTGCAAGCCGTGACCGACTTACAACTGCTTCTTCAAATACTCACTGTCGTTGTGTTGCTGGCTACCCTGGTGGTCTCGCCTATTGCGTGGTTTCGCATGGTTCGGGCGAAGACGCGTGCAGCTTACTGGAAGAACATGCTGTTTTTCGCGGCGCCAATTCTGTTGACCGTTTGGCTGGGCGCGGCGGCCGGCCTCATGCCGGAACCCAAGGGGCCGCCGCCAACGTTGCCAACGCCCGGGAACGTGTTGGCAAGCATGCCAACCGGCCAACTGATCCTGCTGTCGCTGGCAGCCGTGCTGTGGATTGGAGGGGGAAATTTATTGCTTTACCGACACCGCCGGCGACTCGGCAAGAAATGGTGGCAAGACCTGAATCCGCTCAATCCCCCGTTTAAGGACTTCAATCCGGTTGAATGGCTGATTCTTGGCGGCCTTGTACTCGGCTCATTGGGCCTCGCAGCGCTTGCGATTTCGTATGGCCGTCCTGTGTAGTGCCCCATCGATGCATAGACTCAACGCACTGATCGCCGCGGTACTAACCGCCCTGACCACCCATGCCCCCGCCGCTGAAAGTCAGTGCTTCGGCACTGTCAACAACGGTCGCATCGAAGGCAGCGTCAAGCTGCCCGTCAGCGGCCGCAACTTCTCTGCCTACAGTGCGCTTGCGGCAACGGCAGGCCGTACGCATGTGCATGCCAAGGTCGCAGACATCATCACCGCGACCTATACAGCGCTTTATGCCGCCAGCCCCTCGATCACCTATGTCTACGGCGAGACGGGATGGCCTTCGGGCGGACGTTTCCGGCCCCACCGCACGCACCAGAACGGCCTGTCTGTGGACTTCTTTGTGCCGGTCCGCAATGTGGAGGGGAAATCCGTTCCTTTACCGGCCGGCATCACCAACCGATTCGGCTATGACCTTGAGTTCAACGCCGATGCCCAATACGGCGAGTACAGCATCGACTTCCCCGCGATGGCCGAACACTTGTATCAGCTGCACCTGGCCGCAAAGGCGCGCGGCGTCGGCATTGCCCTGGTTATTTTTGATGCCCCGTTTTTACCTCGGCTGTTCTCTACGCCGCGGGGCGACTACCTGAAGGCGAACCTGAACTTCATGAAAGGCAAACCCTGGGTTCGCCACGACGAACACTATCACGTGGACTTCGCCGTTCCGTGCAAGCCCGGGGACTAGCGCGCTTCTATCGCCCCGATCATCAGGGCTGAATCGAGTCATGCCATCACTCAAACAGTGGCATGGAACCGTGTGGGGAACCCAAGCTTTCAAGTGCGCGCCAGTCGGCTTCCATGGCCCTGGCAATCAACTGCATGTCATGGTCGCTGACCTCGAACAGGCCAAAGCGAAACTTGTAGCCCCAGCGCTGGCGGTTTTCGATGAATTCCAATGCATCGAGCAGCGGCAGGATGGACGACTCTCGCGCTTGGGCGTAAGAAACATCGCGGCGAAACGGCACGAAACCACCGCCCATGTCAAAGGCGTAAGGCTCGCCGGCAAGCACCACGCCTATAGAGACAAAACGCTGGAATTTATCCTTGCTGCCCATGGTCAAGGTGGGCGCGTAATAAGCCACGCGGTCGCCCGCTGATACACGTTTGAGCGGCGCACACTTGCCGTGGCACACCTGCATGTAGCCTGCGCCCGGTGTCCCGCACCCGCGCCGCGCATGCTCGGCGCTCGCCACGGCTATCCAGTTCTTGCGGCCCATCGCGGCTCAGGCCAAGGCGTGCAGGCCGACGCGGTTGCCGTCCAGGTCGGTGATGTGCGCAAAAAATCCCATGCCGGGCGGCAGTGCCTGGCGCGGCAATGCGACCTTGCCGCCGGCCTTGAGGACGCGCGCCAGCGCGGCATCGAGTGAAGGCGAGGCGTCGAGGTAAATCAAGGCGCCACCCGATGCCGGTACCGGCGCGGTGGGACCGGACATGAGGGCGCCGCCCACCCCTTCCCCTTCATAGGGAAACACCGCGCCTTCCGACGGGCCCATGGGCTCGCGGCGCATCTTGCAGCCCAGCACGGTTTCGTAGAAGGCCTGGGCGCGGTCGAGTTGGGTGCTGGGAATTTCAAACCAGCTGATGGCGTTTTTCATGGGAAGGCTACTTGTGTTGAAGAAGCCCTGATGATGCGGACCTGTTACTGACAACGGAGTGTCAGGAGCTTGTTGGCCCCCACGCTTTTCACTTCGTGTAATGCGCTGCGCCCMGCGGGGGCGCTGCGCCTGCGGCCCGGCAAAGCCGGTTCCACGGCCCCGGCGGGCCTGGGGTATTCGCTCCCTTCAAGACGTCAGCGCGGTGTCCAGCACTTCGATCCAGTGCCGCACCGGCGTGGCCGTGCCGCTTTGCAGGTGCGTGATGCAGCCGATATTGGCCGAGATGATGGTTTCAGGCGCGGCGGCCTGCAGGTGGCCGAGTTTACGGTCGCGCAATTGGTACGCGATGTCGGGCTGCAGCACGGAGTAGGTGCCTGCCGAGCCGCAGCACAGGTGCGATTCACCGGCTGCCAGCTTGACGTTAAAACCCAGCGCGCCCATGAGCGTCTCGACGCCGCCACGAATCTGCTGGCCGTGCTGCAGGGTGCAGGGTGGGTGGAACGCCAACGTGCCGGCTTGCGCGCTGACCTTACCCTGCAGTTCACCGACGAGTTCCGGCATGAGTTCGCTGAGATCGCGGGTCAATCCGCTGATGCGCGCAGCCTTGACCGCATACGCCGGATCGTCTTTCAGAATGTGGCCGTATTCCTTGACGGTGACGCCGCAGCCCGAGGCATTCATAACGATGGCCTCAACACCGGCGCCCACAGCGGCTTCCACATGCGGCCACCACGCGTCGATGTTGCGCCGCATTTCTTCCTTGCCGCCCTCCTGGTCATTCAGGTGGAACTTGACGGCGCCGCAGCATCCAGCCTTTTGCGCCACCACCGTTTGTATGCCGGCGGCGTCGAGCACGCGCGCCGTGGCGGCATTGATGTTGGGCATCATCGCGGGCTGCACGCAGCCTTCAAGCAGGAGCATCTTTCGGGCATGCTGGCGCACAGGCCATGGGCCGGCGGCCTGCCGGGCCGGCACCTTGTTTTTGAGCGAGGCGGGCAAGAGGCTGCGCACGGCTTGCCCGGCCTTCATGGCGGGCGCAAAAAGCGGTGACGGCAACCCCTCCTTGAGCGCCCAGCGCAGGGCCTTTTCACCGGCCGGGCGTGGCACGCGTTCGTCAACCAGCTTGCGGCCTATGTCCACCAGATGGCCGTATTCCACGCCACTGGGGCAGGTGCTTTCGCAGTTGCGGCAGGTCAGGCAACGGTCCAGGTGCAGCTGGGTCTTGCGTGTGGGTGCTTCACCTTCCAGCACCTGCTTGATGAGGTAGATGCGCCCGCGCGGGCCGTCGAGTTCGTCGCCCAGCAGTTGATACGTCGGGCAGGTGGCCGTGCAAAAGCCGCAGTGCACGCATTTGCGCAGGATGGCTTCGGCCTCCAGGCCGTCGGCGGTGTTTTTGAATTCGGGTGCGAGATGGGTTTGCATGGCGTCAGGGCCCTTCTTTCAGGGCCAGAGCAAGGGCCTTGCGCCGTGCGGCGCGCCGGAAGTCCGCATACAAAGGCGGCAATGACAAGGTCAGCAGCATGAGGGCCAGGGGCACGACCCAGATGAAGCCGACGTATTTGAAGCCGGCCGCGCCAACCAGGCCGCCGGCGACAAACATGGCCAGCAGGGTGCCGAAGAGCCGGACCTTGATGCGGTTGGCACGCACACGGGATTCCACCGAGCCGGCGCTGCGGTTCCAGTAAAACATCTTGCCGAGCTCGATGCCGAGGTCGGTGATGACGCCAGTCATGTGCGTGGTGCGGATCTGCGAGGACGAGATCTTGCTGACCAGCGCGTTCTGCAGCCCCATGGTGAAGGCCAGCACCAGCACGGTCAGGGGTACGGCAAACGGCGTCTGCCGGTTCAGCGTTGCGCCCAGCAGGCCGAAGACCAGCAAAAGGACGGACTCGAGCAACAACGGCAGGGCGAACTCACTGCGAAGGTGCCGGTGGCGTGCCCAGTTGACCAGCACGGCCGTCACAGCCGCACCCAGGGTGAAGGCCAGCAAGGCGCCCACCGCACCCAGCACCAGCGTCAGGTTGCCGAGGATGAGGTTGTCCGCCACGATGGAAACGAACCCCGTCATGTGGGAGGTGTACATGCTGACCAGCAGAAAGCCCCCGGCGTTGACAGCCCCGGCATTGAACGCAAGCACCCCGCCGAGCAGGCGGTTGATGGTGGGCGTGCGGTGCTGCCCGGTGAGATGGCGCAGGCGGCGCATGGGCTACCAGCCTGCCGCCATGCGGCCACGGTTCAGGATACCGGCGGGATCGAACTCGCGCTTGAGTTCCCGGTGGATCCGGTCCAGCGGCGGTTTTAAGGCATCAAATCGGGCTGTAGCGCCCGCTGGGTCTGCGCCACCAGCTATAAAAAGAGTAGCATGCCCGCCGGCCTGTGCCGCGGCCGCACGCAGTGCCTGTGCTTGCCCCGCGCCCGCCCGCACCCATCGCTGGGCACCGTGCCATTCCACCAGCGGCGAATCGGGCAAGTTCGGAACTGGCGCCGTTTGCGGCAAGGACAGCCGCCACAAGTCCTGGTCGGCCTGGCGTGCCGTGAACCACGGGTGCCGCTGGTTGCGGCAGGCCTGCCAATGGCCGGCAGCTTCGGTGCTGCCTTGCTTGTCACCGCCCAGCACCTTGCAGGCGGCTTCGACGGCGGCGGCGGCGCCGCGCAATCGCAGGTAGAGCGTACCGATACCGGCTTCTTCGGACCAGCAACTCGCATTGAGCGGCAAAGGCCGGCCGCCCCAGGCGTTCAGCCGGTCGAGTGCCTGTGCCTGGCTGCATTCAAAGCGCAAGGTCGCCTCGGCAGGGGCCATTGGCAGCACCTTGAGGCTGACTTCAGTCAGCACGCCCAGTGTGCCGAGAGCCCCGGCCATCAGCCGGGAGACGTCATAGCCCGCCACATTTTTCATGACCTGCCCGCCAAACGTGAGCAACTCGCCGCGCCCGTTGATGAGCTTGAGCCCCAGCACGTAATCGCGCACGGCACCCACGCTGGCGCGCGCCGGCCCGCTCAGGCCGCTGGCAACCATGCCGCCTACGGTCGCTGGCCCGGGGGCGCCAAAGTGCGGAGGCTCAAAGGGCAGGCACTGGCCTTGGGCCGCCAGCATGGCCTCGAGTTCGGCCAGCGAGGTACCGGCGCGCGCAGTCACCACCAGTTCGCTGGGTTCGTAGCTGATGACGCCCGCGTACGGGGTCATATCGAGGATGTCACCTTCCAGTGATTGGCCGTAAAAGTCCTTGGTGCCGCCGCCGCGGATACGCAGCGGCGTGCCGGCGGCAGCGGCAATACGCACCCGTTCGGCCAGGGCGTCCATCACATCATCGGTGTCTGAAGGCATGGCTGGGATGGTACGTGGGTATATCGCCTGGGGAGTTGATCTTTTTGCATGCCGCCTGTTCGGTTTTTTCAGAGGCGAAGCTCAATCCTCGAAAAAGTTGACCGGCAAGCCGGGCACATCCACCCGCATCGAAAACACGCAACCGGACTCGGGATAAGCCTGCAACTCGGCAGGCGGCCGGTTGTAGCGCGCCGTGGTGACATACAGCGTTTGCAGGTCGTCACCGCCAAAACAGGGCATGGTGGGGCACTGCGCAGGCACGGCAATTTCAGCCAGCAGTTCTCCCGCCGGGGAGAGCTTGAGAAGGCGCGCACCTTCAAACATGGCCACCCAGTAGTTGCCCTGGATGTCTACCGCGGCGCCGTCAGGGCGGCCACCGTAGCCGGGCATGCCGAATTGCCAGCCGGCGGGCTTGCCCGGCCATTGATGGAAAACGCGTCGGTTCGCCATGGCGTTGCTGTCGGCATCCCAGTCCCAGGCATGGGTGGTGTGCGTGGGTGTGTCCGTCCAGTACACCGTTGCGGTGTCCGGCGACCAAGCCAGGCCATTGGCGATGATGGCGCCACCGGCCTTGCGCTCCACCGCAGGCACAAGGCTGTTGCGGCAGTCAATGGAAAAAAGCTCGGCCACGGACTTGTCCCGCGGTTCGTACATGGTGCCGGCCCAGAAGCGGCCGCGCGGATCGGCCTTGCCGTCGTTGAACCGCGTCGTGGCGGTGTCATGGCGGGCAGGCATGAGTTGCTGGAGCTCGGCGCCCCACTCTCGCGCACGGTAAATGCCGTCGCGCAATGCGATCACCAGGCCACTGCCCTGCCCCTGTGTACGGGCCGGCGCGATGCTGCCGGGTTCCGACGGCATGGGCCAGCTTTGTACCGTTCCCATAAAGACGTTGCAGCGGTGAATCTGCCGGCCTGGAATGTCAACCCAATACAGCATTTGCTCGTCGGGATGCCAGAACGGCGATTCACCCAGTTCACTGGGTTGTGCAACAACGGTTTGCCATGTCATGCGGCGTTCCTTGAAAGGCTGAAAAGTGGACAGGGACCCAAGGTTAGCACCGGCAGGGGCCACCGCAGCCCGATCCGGGCGATCATGCAACGCCCACAAGGCACGCGCCAAAAAAAAACAGCCCACCGACTTGCGCCGGCGGGCTGAACATCCAAAGGAGATACTCAATCAGGGAGCTGCCCTGGAGCAGCCCGAATTCGTCTGACTATGAATTAGCGGTTGTAGGCGGTCTCACCGTGCGAGGTGATGTCCAGGCCTTCGCGCTCGTCTTCTTCGCTGACGCGCAGACCGATTGTGAGGTCAACCACCTTGTAGGCGATGAAGGAAACTACACCGGACCAGATGATGGTGATCAGCACGGCTTTGGCCTGGATCCAGACCTGAGCAGCGATGGAATACGCATCAGGTGCCAGCATGGCAACCGTAGTCCAGTCGGCGACGGAGCTTGGGCCACCCAGGTTTGGCGAATTGAAGACGCCGGTGAGCAGCGCGCCCAGGATACCGCCCACGCCATGCACGCCGAACACGTCGAGCGAATCATCAGCGCCCAGCAGCTTCTTCAGGCCGTTCACACCCCAGAGGCAGGCGAAGCCGGCGATGAGGCCGATGATGAGGCCACCGCCGATGCCGACGTTGCCGGCTGCGGGCGTGATGGCCACCAGGCCGGCGACAGCACCGGATGCAGCGCCCAGCATGGAAGCCTTGCCGCGCATCAGCGCTTCACCGACGCACCATGCCAGCACAGCGGCAGCGGTTGCACCCAGCGTGTTGATGAAGGCCAGGGCTGCAAAGCCGTTGGCTTCCAGAGCGGAGCCGGCGTTGAAGCCGAACCAGCCCACCCACAGCAATGCGGCACCGACCATGGTCAAGGTGAGGCTGTGAGGGGCCATGGCTTCCTTGCCGTAGCCGACGCGCTTGCCGATGCAGTAAGCGCCCACCAGTCCAGCGACGGCGGCATTGATGTGCACCACGGTGCCGCCTGCGAAGTCCAGGGCGCCCATTTGCCAGAGGTAGCCCGCCTTGCCGTTCATGGCGTCAACCACTTCCTTGCCCGTGTAGGCGTCAGGGCCCATCCAGAACCAGACCATGTGGGCGATAGGGGCGTAGCTGAAGGTGAACCAGATTGCCATGAACAGCAGCACTGCGGAGAACTTGATGCGTTCGGCGAAGGCGCCGACGATCAGCGCGCAGGTGATGCCTGCGAACGTGGCCTGGAAGGCGGCGAACACGATCTCGGGGATCACGACACCCTTGCTGAAGGTCGCGCCATTGGCAAAGGTGCCCGCGACGTTGTCCCAGATGCCCTTCATGAAGAGCCGGTCGAAGCCGCCGAAGAAGCGGTTGCCTTCAGTGAAGGCCAGGCTGTAACCGTAGATGAACCACAGCACGACGATCATCGAGAAGGTGACCATGACCTGCATCAGGACGGACAGCATGTTCTTGCTGCGGACCAGGCCACCGTAGAACAGCGCCAGGCCGGGCACGGTCATCATGATGACCAGCAGCGTGGAAACCATCATCCAGGCGGTGTCGCCTTTGTTGGGAACAGGCGCAGGCGCGGCGGCAGCAGCCGGTGCGGAGGCCGCGGCAGCAGCGGCGGGTGCTTCCGCTGCTGCGGCAGGCGCGGCAGCGGAAGCAGCGGCTTCAGCAGGTTTGGCTTCTGCGGAGGCCGCAGGTGCAGCGGCCGGGGCCTGCGCCATCACGGCGCCGGTCGTCAGCAGGCTCAATCCCAATACCAGGGAGGCAAGTAGTTTTTTCATGTCTGTGTTCTCTTCGTTGGGGTGAGCCTTACAGCGCTTCCTTGCCGGTTTCACCGGTACGGATGCGCACGACCTGCTCGAGGTTGTAAACAAAAACCTTGCCGTCACCGATCTTGCCGGTGCGGGCAGCGCCCTCAACCGCTTCAATCACGCGGTCCACCAGCTCGTCGGAGACTGCTGCTTCGATCTTGACCTTGGGCAGGAAATCGACAACATACTCTGCACCACGGTATAGCTCGGTATGGCCTTTCTGGCGACCGAAGCCTTTGACTTCAGTCACAGTAATGCCTTGCACGCCAATACCGGAAAGCGCTTCACGCACTTCGTCCAGCTTGAACGGTTTAATGATGGCCGTTACGAGTTTCATTTTCAGGTTTCCTCCAGGGATGAATAGGGAAGCAGCATCGTCAAGCACCACCTCAGCCGGATTACAGGGCTTTTGTACGAGTCATTGCGGATCAGAGCTTCCGTAAAAGCTCCGAAGGCTGGCAACTTGAGCGAACTTCTTAGCAGGTAACGTGCCAAAGACGCTTTACATGGGCGGCGGGTCTTCCTTCAAACTTCGAGCGGGCCGCTGCGGACCTGGCCAACCCTGCCGCACCAATTAAGTGCGATTAAATGCACGATTTTGGAGCATGAAGTAAAAAAGCCGCACCAAGCCTGTCTTTAGTGCATGGCAAGCTCTGCAATGCCGGTTTTGGGGATGACACGCCGCGCGGGTTGGGGGCCAAAGTGCACCGCTCCTTTACCCCGGCGGGTCATACCTCTCCGCCAATTCCGCGGGCCGGCGGTCGGCTGGGCGATACTTGCCTCTCGTGAAGGCTGGTGCGCCTGAAACCGGGGATGGCCCCGGGTTCAGTCATGACACCGCCCCGAGGGAGGAAATCTGGAATGAGCTTGTCTTTAGTGCATAGCCGCGCCTTGTTGGGCCTGGAAGCAAGGCCCGTGCAGGTGGAAGTGCATCTTGCCAATGGGTTGCCCAGCTTTACGCTGGTCGGACTTGCGGAAACGGAAGTCAAGGAAGCGCGTGAGCGTGTGCGCTCAGCCATCCAGAATGCCGGGCTGGACTTCCCGGCCAACAAACGCATTACCGTGAACCTGGCGCCGGCCGACCTTCCCAAGGATTCGGGCCGCTTCGACCTGCCCATCGCGCTGGGCATTCTGGCCGCCAGCGGCCAGATCGACGCGCGCAAGCTGGAGGGTTACGAGTTCGCCGGCGAGTTGTCGCTTGGCGGCGAACTGCGGCCCATCCGCGGAGCGCTTGCCATGAGCCTGGCCCTGGCACGCCCCGAGCGGCTTGCGGCCGGGAAACTGCCCAAGCTGGTCTTGCCCAATGCCAGCGCCCAGGAGGCAGCACTGGTGCCAGGCGCCGAAATCTTTCAGGCGCACCACTTGCTGGATGTGGTGAGGCAATTTCTGCCGGGCGACCTCGCGGTTGAAGCAGGAGACGGATGGTCTCGCGTCCAGCCGACCGTGCCCTCGGCCCAGTCGCCGTACCCGGACCTCGCGGACGTCAAGGGCCAGGCAGCCGCCCGCCGCGCCCTTGAGATCGCCGCGACCGGCGGACACAGCCTGTTGATGGTGGGCGCTCCGGGCTCCGGAAAATCCATGCTGGCGCAGCGCTTTGCAGGCCTCCTGCCGGCCATGACCACTGAAGAAGCACTGGAAAGCGCGGCGGTGGCGTCATTGGGCGGCCGGTTCACGCTGGACAAATGGGCCATACGCCCCACGTGCGCGCCGCACCATACGGCAAGCGCTGTTGCGCTTGTTGGTGGCGGCTCTCCACCCCGGCCCGGTGAAATTTCCCTGGCGCACCGTGGCGTCTTGTTCCTGGATGAACTTCCTGAATTTCCCCGGGCGGCGCTGGAAGCCCTGCGCGAACCGCTGGAGTCCGGCACCATCACCATTTCACGGGCAGCCCAGCGTGCCGAATTTCCGGCGCGCTTCCAGTTGGTCGCGGCGATGAACCCCTGCCCCTGCGGCTACCTGGGATCGAGCTTGCGGGCTTGCCGCTGCTCGCCCGACCAGGTGTCGCGTTACCAGGGCAAACTCAGCGGCCCACTGCTGGACCGTATCGACCTGCACGTGGAGGTGGGTGCGCTTGCAGCCGATGAGCTGGTCAATGCGCCGCCGGGCGAAGCCACTGCCGCTATCAGAACGCGGGTTGCCGCCGCACGTGACCGAGCCATGGCACGGCAGGGCGCGGCCAATCAGGCGCTGGAAGGCCAGTCCATTGACGCGCAATGCCGGCTCGATGACGCGTCCGCGAAATTCCTGAACACCGCGGCAGCGCGGCTGGGCTGGTCAGGCCGCAGCATCCATCGCTGCCTGAAAGTGGCCAGGACGATTGCCGACCTTGCAGGGGCCGAAACTGTACAGGTCACCCACGTGGCAGAAGCCGTGCAATATCGCCGCGCGCTCAAGGCAGCACACTGACGACGCAAGCCGTCTGGCAATAACCCGGTACTGAACCACGGAAATTCGGAGCAACCACCAACCGTCTTCTTGAGTCTGCAGCCCCCTCGTGGAAAGCCCTGCTTTCCCGCCTGGCTTCAAGGAGTTTTTCCCGTGTGCTGGCGCTGGGGCCGCCGTGCTTTCCACCAGCGGGCAAGGTGGACTCTCAGATCCTGATGCGGATGGGTGATGCGCCGGATCGCGCCGGCGTAATCCAGCGCCAGGCCCGGCGTCCAGGCAATGGATTCGGCACGCACCCGAATGCTTCCAGCCAGCCACATGTCGGGGTGAAGGGCCAGGCGCAGCAGGGTTCGCCAGAAAGGTTTGTCGGCGAACACGCCTTCCATCGCGGCGTCAATGGCCTCGGTCACCACCACCGAGCAGTTGCGATGCGTCAGGTTATAGGTGTCGTCCTGACGGTAAGCTTCCCAGAAAGACTGCAGGTGGCCGCGGTTGAACAGGCGAAAGCGGATGCGAAAGGTCGAGGGGCGCGTCGCACCGGCTTCCTGCTCATAGGAGGGAAGCCACATGCCCGGATGGTCATTGCTTTGTGTGGCGCGCACCTGGTCCACCAGGTTGCGCTGCGTGATGCTCAGGCGTACGCGGGGATGGTGGCTGATGTAGAGCTGCGGCCCGCATTCCAGCGCGACATGGCCGGTGGTCACACTGCCTTTGCGGGAAAGGGCCGCGATGTAACGGTCGACCAGCGGCAGCCGGATGCGCCCTTCACTTTGATCCACGGCAGTCCAGATGTGAACCACCATTTGTTCGGCGAATGCACCGACGCCTGCAGAAGGGCCGGGCCGCGGTGTGTTGGTGCCCATCTCCCTTTTTCTTTGATAGAGCTCAATGGCCGCGAGCCGCGAGCCCGGCGGCAGACGTTGCAGACGCCATGCCCCGCGCATCACCACGTAGCCGCCCGCCATCAATGCAAGGCCGCTGCAGAACGATACGTTCATCGCGGACGGCAGGGGCCAGTCCGTCGCGAGCAGCAGGGCCATGACGAGATAGCCCCAGCCGATGATGTGCGACATGCGCCAGTTCGGATACCGGATCAGAAGGCTGGACGCGATGCGGACCAGCCCGTTGAAGGTAAAAGCCGCGGCAAAAAGCACGCCTGCCGCAATTGAATTGTCCCAGGGGAAATCCAGCAGAAGGCAGGCAAACACCACCATGGCCGCGCCGCGCAGCATTTCAAAGCGCCGACGCGCGCGCGTGTGGGTGGCACCGATCACCAATTCAACCAGGCCCTGCAGCAGCAACACCGCGCCGAACACCCAGCCGGCCATATCCGCCACGCCATCGACCAGGTCGATCAGCACCACGGCGCCAAGCAGCACTGCGAAGAGGCCTGCTGCAAGAAAAATCTTCCAGCGCTTCACGAGCGCATCGCCGCCAAAAAGAGTTAGTGCCAGTCTGAACATGTTGGTCCGTAGCCGCCGGGGTCATGCGCCCGGCAAGGGAACGCGCAGCTCGCCGCCCCCCGGGGTTATCTCAATGAGGGGAAATCAACCAGGTAGCTATTCATGGGCAAGGTGGCCCGCTGCACCGCTTGCTGCTGTGGCAAAGCAGTCCACGCGACCTTGCCTTGCTCGCTCACATCCGTGGCAACACCCCTGGCGACGAAACCGTCAATGACGTAGGGCAGGCCCTGTGATGACAACGGGCCCATGCCGTCCGACACGTGAAAGTGCAGGTGTGGCGCCGTGGTGTTGCCGGAATTGCCCAGCAATGCCAGCACCTGGCCGCGCTTGACGCGATCGCCCGCGCGCACCTTCAGCGAGCCTGGCTGCAGGTGCGCGTAAAAGGCGTAATAGCCGCGTCCGAGGTCCAGGATGACATGGTTGCCTGTCACGTTCTGCATGGTGGTATCGGATGGCAAGGCGTTGGGCACCCGTTCGGGCAAGCCGTCGAGCACGGAAACCACTTTGGCGTCCGCCACGGCAATGGCCTTTTGCCCATAGGTGGGCCAGTTTTCGTTCTTGCTGCTGTCGCCGTTGCTTTGATGGGAGTTCGCATCAATCCTGACCCAGTCAATGGCAAAGCGCTGGCTGACGTAGAGGACGCCGTTGACGGGAATGCCGGCGCGGCGGTGCGGCACCTCTTTGCAGCAGCCATTGAATGCAATCCAGCCTGGGCCTTCAAGCGGCGGGCCGATCAGCAAGGCGGGCCGGGTGCTGACGGCCACTGCGCCCCCGGTTTGAGTCGTCTGGACAGGACCATCGCTCGCCGATTTGACTGCCGCCGCCAGCTTGCCCTCGGGCGAAGAGGTCACCACGCGATGCGAAAGGGTTTTGGGCAGGGCCTGGCCGGCCTCGAGCGCCACGTCAATCCAGAAAAAACCGGCCTGTGCCGGGCCTATGCTGTCACCGGCGGCACCACCCAGCAGTGAAAATGTGCCGGCGACATCCGGCCCGGCAATGGTGGCCAGAACTTTGCCGGAAACACCATCCAATACTTCCAGCGACACCAGCTTTAGAGACACCGCCCGCGCATTGGTGACCTGCAGTTCGTAGTCGATGTGCACACGTCCATCGGCACCGCGAAAAGGTACGGGGCGCACCGAGGCGCTCAGCAGTACGGGGGTGTTCTGGTCGTGCGCGCCCGCGAATTCGAGCGTGTCGAGTCCAGGCTGGGGTCCTGCCGCAAAGGCAGGCAGGCTCCCGGCAAGCGCCAGCACGGCCACGAAAAAACGGCGCATGCGATTCTCCTTGTGATGGGCGGGGCCATCATAGCGCCAAGCCCCGCACAACCCGAGGGCAGGCGTTACGCGCAGGGTTCTCCCGGTGGCAGATCAAAGATGAAGCCGGCCCTATCGACGCCGCGTCAGCTGGCCTGCGAGGCCCGCGCTGCGGGCCGTCCCCCGGATCAGCGGTTGCTGTAGTCGGGTGGTTGCTGCTGCATGGTCACCGGTGCCGGCGCAGGCCGGGGGCTGTAACTGGCGCCGTCCTGGGTCCGCAAGGTCGAACCCTCCACCGTTACGCGGCTGCCAACACTGGGAGCATGGGCAACTTCCACCATACGGTGTGAACCGTCTTCCATGCGCACGCCGACCTGATACACCGTCTCCTTGCGCACATGCCCTTCGATGGCATTGCCGGCGAAACCGCCGCCCACCGCGCCCAAAATGGTCGCTGCCGTGCGCCCTCCGCCATGGCCGACCTGGTTACCCAGCACGGCGCCCAGCACGCCACCCGCCACAGCGCCAACACCAGGGCCGGCCGGTTTGGTGGAGCGCTCCACCGGCGTGACTGATTCCACCGCACCGCAGACATGGCACACAGGCGCCGGTGCCACAGCGACCGGTGCAGGGTAAGGGGCCGGGGCGGGCGAAATACCCGCATAACTCGGGGCGGGTGCAGGTTTTGGCGTGGGTTTGACCACCTTCCTGGTCGGCACAGGTGCGGGTTTCGCGGGTGCGGCAACCGGCTTTTCAGCGAGGTCGTCCGCCGCATTGCTGGCTGCTGCCATCGGCGGCGGCGCCTGCGGTACGGCTTGCGGCGCTGCAAGCGCCACGGGAGCCGCAGTGACCGGGTTGCGCATCTGGTAAATCATGGTGCCGCCCATCGCCAGGACGGCGACGCCCAGGATGCCGACCGCCGCCCACAGGGGCTTGCTGGCCGAGGAGGCCTGCTGGCCCGGCTGGAGTGTTTCATTGGATGTGTTCATGGCAATTCCCTCTGTGAAATCTAATAGGCCCCGCGAACGGGAATCCATCTAATAGTTGCTCAACGTTTCCCATGCCGAGAAGGTAAACACGCTCCGGCAGCCAGCTGTGTATTTATGTAAACGAAGGTGATTCTCCGGCAAAGTCGCCGTAAACGCGAATTGCCACGGTGGCCCTGAACTGCTCACGGCCTGCGCCGGCCGTGAGCCGGCTTTCAGAGATTGGGCGCCAGCAGGCGTTGCAACGCTTCGGCCTTGAGGCCGCGCCGCTTGGCCAGGTCCTGCAGCTGGTCGTCGCCGATCTTGCCCACATTGAAATAGGTGCTCTCGGGGTGGCTCAGGTAAAAGCCGCTGACGCTGGCGGCCGGCGTCATGGCCAGGCTTTCAGTCAGGGCCATGCCGATTTCTTCGGCCTTGAGCAGCTCGAACATCTCTTTCTTGACGCTATGGTCCGGACAGGCCGGGTAGCCGGGCGCGGGGCGTATGCCTTGGTATTTTTCGGCGATCAACGCCTCGCTGTCCAGGGACTCGGCGGGCGCGTAGCCCCACAAATCCTTGCGTACCCGCTGGTGGAGGCATTCGGCAAAGGCCTCGGCCAGGCGGTCGGCCAGCGCCTTGAGCATGATAGATGAGTAGTCGTCATGGTCGTCGAGGAAGTACTTTTCCTTTTTCTCGGCGCCTATGCCGGCGGTCACGGCGAAGACGCCGATGTAGTCCGGGAGATTCTGGTCTTTTTGGCCTGCAGCACCCGCAGGGCGGGCGCCACCAGCCATCAATTCAGGAGCAAGTATTTTTGGCGCCACAAAATCAGCCAAGCAGCGGCTCGGGCGCATCACGCCGTCGATTGCGGTTTTTTCGGTCTGCTGGCGCAGGCCATACCAGGTCATGGCGACTTCACTGCGCGATTCGTCCGTGTAAATCTCAATGTCGTCGCCCACGCTGTTGGCGGGATAAAGGGCCATCACGCCGTTGGCGGTGAGCCAGCGGCCTTCGATCAGGCGCTTGAGCATGCGCTGGGCGTCGGCATACACACGCACGGCCTCGGTGCCCACCACCTCGTCTTTCAGGATCGCCGGGAAGGGCCCGGCCAGGTCCCAGGTCTGGAAGAAAGGGCCCCAGTCGATGAACTGCGCGAGCTCGGCCAGGTCGAAGTTCTTGAAGACGCGCCGGCCGATGAATTTCGGCACGGGCGGTGTGTAGTGGGCCCAATCGATGGACGTAGCGTTGGCACGCGCCTTGGCCAGCGGCCACATCGGCACCTGCTTTTTGTTGGCGTGCTGGGTACGCACCTTGTCATAGTCGGTGTAGAGCTCATCGATGTATTTGGCGGCCTGGTCGGACAGCAGGCTCTGCGCCACGCTCACGCTGCGGGACGCGTCGGGCACGTAAACCACCGGCCCTTCGTAGTGCGGCGAAATCTTGACGGCCGTGTGCACGCGGCTGGTGGTAGCGCCGCCAATGAGGAGCGGAATCTTCCTGATGCGGAAGTGGTCGTCCTTTTGCATCTCGGCCGCCACGTACTGCATTTCTTCCAGGCTGGGGGTAATGAGGCCTGAGAGGCCGACGATGTCGGCGCCCTCGACCTTGGCGCGCGCCAATATTTCATGGCAGGGCACCATCACGCCCATGTTGACGACTTCAAAGTTGTTGCACTGCAGGACCACGGTCACGATGTTCTTGCCGATGTCGTGCACATCACCCTTGACGGTGGCGATGATGATCTTGCCCTTGGTCTTGACGTCGCCGCCTGCGGCTTCGAGCAGCAGCTTTTCGGCCTCGATGTAGGGCAGCAAATGCGCCACGGCCTGCTTCATCACGCGGGCGCTTTTGACCACCTGGGGCAAAAACATCTTGCCCTGGCCAAACAGGTCGCCGACGACATTCATGCCGTCCATCAGCGGGCCTTCGATGACGTGCAGCGGCCTGCCGCCTTCGGCCAGGATTTCCTGATACACCTCTTCGGTGTCGGTCACGATGTGCTCGTTCATGCCATGCACCAGTGCATGCGACAGACGCTGACGCACCGGCAATGCGCGCCATTCGTTTTTCTTGCTGTCGTCCCTGGCGCCGCTTTTTGCGGTTTCGGCCACTTCAATCAGGCGCTCGCTGGGCGTGAGTTCAGGCTCGCCAGGCTTGTAGACCGGGGTGCGGTTCAGCACCACGTCTTCAACACGCTCGCGCAGCACCGGGTCAAGGTCGTCGTAGACACCGACCATTCCCGCGTTGACGATACCCATGTCCATGCCGGCCTGGATCGCGTGGTACAGGAACACCGTGTGGATGGCTTCGCGCACCGGGTCGTTGCCGCGAAAGCTGAAGGACACGTTGGACACGCCGCCCGAGACCTTGGCGCCGGGCAGGTTCTGCTTGATCCAGCGTGTGGCGTTGATGAAGTCGACCGCGTAGTTGTTGTGCTCTTCGATGCCGGTGGCAATCGCAAAGATGTTGGGGTCAAAGATGATGTCCTCAGGCGGGAAATCCAGTTCGTCGACCAGTACGCGGTAGGCGCGCTCGCAGATTTCGACCTTGCGCTCGTAGGTGTCGGCCTGGCCTTTTTCATCGAAGGCCATCACCACGGCCGCCGCGCCATAGCGCTTGAGCAGCTTGGCCTGCTGCTTGAAGGGCTCCAGGCCCTCTTTCATCGAGATCGAATTGACGATGCCCTTGCCCTGGATACAGCGCAGGCCGGCTTCGATGACGCTCCACTTGGAGCTGTCGATCATGATGGGTACGCGGGCGATGTCTGGCTCGCTGGCGATCAGGTTCAGGAAACGCACCATGGCGGCCTGGCTGTCCAGCATGGCCTCGTCCATGTTGATGTCGATGATCTGGGCGCCGTTTTCGACCTGCTGGCGGGCCACGGCCAGAGCCTGTTCATATTCACCATTCAGAATCATGCGGGCAAACGCCTTGGATCCGGTGACGTTGGTGCGCTCGCCGATGTTGACGAACAGCGTACCCGCGCCAATGGCGACCGGCTCCAGGCCGGACAGCTTCATGGGAGGAACAAAGGATAAAGATTCAGTTTCAGACACGGACTCACCTTGAGGCAAAGGTGAGCGTCGTTGCTTCAGGGGCCGTCAAAAGCCGTCCTGTAACCCAAGCCTGACGAACGCTTGTGTTCGCTGCAACGCTCCTTGGGTTACCATCATTTTAAGGGCTGAACGCGGCCCGCGCCATATCCTGGCGCCAATGGCCAGAGATACCAGCAAAGTCCAAGGGATAGCGGGAGCCACCATGCTTGAAAACCTGTTCGGTAGAAAACAGAAGGGAACGCCCGATGCGCCCGAGTCCATGCGTCCCAAAGACCGCATGCGGGCCATTGAAGGCTCCAGCACGGCCGAACTCGCCGCCAGGCTGTTGATTGCGCCCACGGCCCTGATGCAGCTCACCCTTGAAGAGGCTTTTACCGTCGTCAGCTACATGATGCCGCGCAGGATTGCCGAGGGAACGACCTTCATCCGCGAAGGCGACAAGAGCGATACCGGTTATATGGTGCTGCTGCTCGAAGGCGAAGTCACGGTCGAAAGCATTGTGGTCAGCCGCCGCACGCCGGTCACCATCACGGTACTGGGTCCCGGCAGCCTGATCGGCGAGATGGGCCTGGTCGACGGCCAGGCACGGCTGGCCTCATGCACCGCCAGCAGCGACGTGAGCTGCGCCGTGCTGTCGCGCGCAGCGCTCGAAAAAATGGGGGAAAAGGAACCCGTCACCGCGGCCAAACTGATGTTTGCCGTCTCGCTGCGCATCGCCGAACGGCTGCGCGATACCAGTGAGAAACTCAGGATGTACAGCCAGCTGGTGCAAGCCATGCAGCAGGAGATCGACCGGCTGATGCCGGGCTGATTTACCGGCAAAACCCGAAAAGGCGCCGGGAACCGGCGCCCTTTCCAGGTTTTAGTCGAGCTTGATTTTGGCGACCTTGATCAGGCGCCCATAGTCGGCGTGCTCCTTCATCACCATATAGGCAAAGTCGGCAGAGCTCATGGGACTGGGCGTCGCGCTCATGCGGGCGAACTTTTCCGCAGTATCGGGGGTATTGAGCGCATCAGCAAAGGCACGCTGAAGCTGGTCCGCCGTGGCTTTCGGAAGGTTGGCGGGGCCAAAAATACCAAACCAGGTGCTGATGTGAAAGCCAGGCAACACGTCATTGATGGTGGGGATTTCCGTGAAACTGCTGGAGCGGTTGATGGTCGTCACGCCGAAGGCGACCAGCTTGCCGGACTTGATGTTGGCGCTGGCGGATGCCAGGTTGTCAAACATCAGGTCGGTCTGGCCGGACAGCAGGCCAGCCTGCGCCTGGGCAGAGCCGCTTGAAGGCAGGTGCACCACGCTGATCTTGGCCAGGCTTTTGAACAGCTCACCTGCGAGGTGGCCGGCGCTCCCGTTGCCGCCGGAGGCATAGTTCAGCCGGCCGGGGTTCTTGCGTGCGTACGCGATCAGGTCCTTGGTGTCCTTGATTTTCAGGCGTTTGGCCGTTTCGGCGTTCATGACCAGCACGTTCGGCACGCGCGCCACCAACGTGATGGGCGTGAAATCCTTCAATGCGTCATAGGGCATGTTCGGGTAGAGCCAGGGGTTGATGGCATGCGTGGCCACCGCGCCCATCACGAGCGTGTGCCCGTCTGCAGGCGCCTTGGCGACGAAGGCGGCACCCACGTTGCCGCCGGATCCCGGCCGGTTGTCAACCGTGACTTCAGTCTTGAGCAAGGGGCGCAGCTTCTCGGCCAGGATGCGTGCGGCATTGTCCAGGGGGCCGCCGGCCGGATAGGGAACGACGATCGTCACCGGTTTTTGGGACGACAGTTGCGCATGGCCCGCGAAAGCCGCCATTGCCAACGTGAATGCCGCTGCGGCCTTGATGAATAAACCCACCTTCATGATTTCCTTAGTTTGTTGTGTTGCGTTGTTGTGTTGCTTTGTTTTAGCCAGGCCGTCAGCGTTGCATAGCGCTACACCGGCATCAGAGCCGGCCTGGCAAAGGGGCCTGACTATAGCCGCTAAATATGACATTCAAGGGGCGCCCTCAGAGATGCCATTGATATGCATACTTATTGATTACAGGACAAGGAGGGAGCCGGCTTCTTCAGCAGCCGGCGGGCGCCACGAGGGTGACGCCGGCAGCGCTGCCCTCAGGCAGCTTCCTTGTAGAAAGCGCCGCGCTGCAGGGAGCGGCTGGCGACCGGCGCCACCGCGTGGGCGATGGCGCCGATATGGTCCGGCGTGGTGCCGCAGCAACCGCCCACGATATTGACAAGGCCTTCCTCGGCAAACTCGCGCAGCAGGCGTGAAGTCACATCAGGGGTCTCGTCAAAACCGGTGTCGCTCATGGGATTGGGCAGCCCGGCATTGGGGTAGCAGCTGATGAAGGTGTCGCCGGCCACGCGGGCCAGCTCCTGGATGTAAGGGCGCATCAGGGTGGCACCCAGTGCGCAGTTCAGGCCGATCGCCAGCGGTGCGGCATGGCGCACGCTGTGCCAGAAGGCCGTCACCGTCTGGCCGCTCAGGATGCGCCCAGAGGCGTCCGTCACGGTGCCGCTGATGATCAGGGGCAGGCGCTCGCCGGAGTTGTCGAAATATTCGTCGATGGCGAACAGCGCCGCCTTGGCGTTAAGCGTGTCGAAGATGGTCTCGACCAGCAGCACGTCACTGCCGCCCTTGACCAGCGCTTCGGTCTGCTCGTAATACGCCTTGCGCAGTTCTTCAAAGCTGGTGTTGCGCGCGCCCGGATCGTTCACGTCGGGGCTGATGCTGGCTGTCTTGGGTGTGGGGCCGAGGGCACCGACCACAAAACGCGGTTTGTCGGGCGTCGAAAACTTGTCGCAGGCAGCGCGCGCGATGCGGGCCGACTCGTAATTCATCTCGATCGCCAGGTCGGCCATGTCGTAGTCGGCCTGGGCCACCGTGGTCGCACCGAAGGTATTGGTTTCAATCATGTCGGCGCCCGCTGCCAGGTAACCCTCATGGATGTCCTGGATCACGTCGGGACGCGTCAGGCTCAGCAACTCGTTGTTGCCCTTCACGTCCTTGTGGAAGTCCTTGAAGCGCTCACCCCGGTACTGGGCCTCATTGAGCTTGAAGCGCTGGATCATGGTGCCCATGGCGCCGTCAAGGATGGCAATGCGTTGTTCCAGGATGGCCGGCAGTTGTTGCCCGCGGGTGTAGGTGATTGGCTTCATGGCCCCGATTTTAAGGCGCGGCAGCTTTTTCAGCAGACTTCGATGGGTTCTCTTCAACCAACAGGGGCCGCGGAACCGGCTTTGCCGGGCCGCAGGCGCAGCGCCCCCTTGGGGGGCAGCGCATTACACGAAGTGAAAAGCGTGGGGGCGTTAGACGACAATAGGGGTATTGCGCCCATCATGAAAAACTTTCAACCCAAAGAAGCCTGGACCTGGCTGCAGGCACATCCCGACGCGCTGTTTGTGGACGTCCGCATGGAAATCGAGTCGCTGTACGTCGGGCGCCCACAGGGCGTGGTCAACGTGCCGTGGTACGAATACCCCGACCTGCAGCCGGACGCACAGAAATTTGCCGATGCCGTGGCGCGTGAAGCCTCCAGCAAGGCACAACCGGTACTGCTGATCTGCCGCTCAGGCAAACGCACGCTGGACGCCGGCAAGGCGCTGGAAGCAGCCGGCTTTTCGGATGTCCAGCATGTGGTGCACGGCTTTGAGGGCGAGCTGGACGAGCAGTTTCAGCGCTCCACGCTTTCCGGCTGGCGGTTTGACGGTTTGCCCTGGGAGCAGATGTAGCCGGTCTCTACCCGCTATTTATGCATCAAAAAGGCCTCCAACCCTTATGCATCCAGCGCAAGCAGCTCCTATTTTCATAGCATCCATTTTTTACCGCGCCGACTTTCCGGCTTAACACTTTGTCTTCACTGCCCATCTCCGCGCCTCTGCCGACACCCCTGGACGTGCTCAGCCGGGTTTTTGGCTACGACAGCTTCCGCGGCCCTCAGGAGGCCATCGTGGACCATGTGGTGCGCGGTGGCGATGCCCTGGTGCTGATGCCCACCGGCGGCGGCAAATCGCTGTGCTACCAGATCCCGGCCATCGTGCGGCAGAACGCCGGCCATGGCGTCACGGTGGTGATCTCACCGCTTATCGCACTGATGCATGACCAGGTCGGCGCCCTGCATGAGGCCGGCGTGTCCGCTGCGTTTTTAAACTCGACGCAAAGCTTCGAGGAAAGCAGCCAGCTTGAAAAGCAGCTGCTGCGCAACGAGCTGACACTGCTTTACGCGGCGCCCGAGCGCATCAACACGCCGCGCATGAAGGGCCTGCTCGGCTCCCTGCATGAGCGCGGCCTGCTCAGCCTGTTTGCGATCGACGAAGCGCACTGCGTGAGCCAGTGGGGCCACGACTTCCGGCCCGAGTACCGGTCATTGAGCCTGCTGCACGAAACCTTCCCGGACGTGCCGCGTATCGYCCTGACAGCCACGGCCGATGCCCTGACACGGCAGGACATGATCGAGCGGCTCAAGCTGGGAGATGCCCGCGCGTTTGTCAGCAGCTTTGACCGGCCGAACATCCGCTACACCATCGTCGAAAAAACCGACGCCACGCGCCAGTTGCTGCGTTTTATTGAAAGCGAACACGCCGGAGAAGCCGGCATTGTGTATTGCCAGTCGCGCAAACGCGTGGAAGAAATTGCCGAGGCCCTGCAGGACGCCGGCCTCAAGGCCATGGCCTACCATGCCGGCCTGGACAGCGCGCTGCGCCAGCAGCGGCAAGACCGCTTCCTGCGCGAAGAAGGCATGGTGATGGTCGCGACGATTGCCTTCGGCATGGGCATCGACAAACCCGATGTGCGTTTTGTCGCGCACCTGGACATGCCGAAAAACATCGAAGGTTATTACCAGGAGACAGGCCGCGCCGGCCGCGATGGCCTGCCCGCCAACGCCTGGATGACGTACGGCCTGCAGGATGTGGTGAACCAGCGCCGCATGATTGACACCAGCGAAGCTGCCAGCGAGGAGTTCAAGCAGGTCATGCGCGGCAAGCTCGACGCCCTGCTGACGCTGGCCGAGGACACACGCTGCCGGCGCGTCAGCTTGCTGGGTTATTTCGGCGAAGACAGCCAGCCCTGCGGGAATTGCGACAACTGCCTGAATCCCCCTGCAGTCTGGGATGCCACCGAAGCCGCACGCAAGATGCTCAGCTGCATTTACCGTGTGCAGCAGGCCAGCGGCATCAGCTTTGGCGCCGGCCACCTGATGGACATCCTGCGGGGCAAAACCACCGAAAAAGTCTTGCAGTATGGCCACGACAAGCTCAGCACCTTCGGCATTGGCGCCGACCTGGCCGAAGTGCAATGGCGCGGCGTGTTGCGCCAGTTGATCGCCAAAGGCATGGTGCGGGTCGACCCCGACGCCTTCAACACGCTGCAGCTGCTGCCCGATGCGCGCCAGGTGCTCAAGGGCGAGGTCAGCGTGATGCTGCGCGAACAGTCAGCCGGTGCCGGTGAGCGGCGTAAAGGCAGCGCGAAAAAAGGCACCAAGACCTCGGCCAAAGGCATGGCCGAAGCCTCGCTCAACGCCGGTGCGCTGGAGCGCCTGGGCCGCCTGAAAGCCTGGCGCGCCGAAGTTGCGCGCGAACATAACCTGCCGGCCTTCGTGATTTTTCACGATGCCACCTTGCGCGCCATTGCCGAACGAGCACCGCAAGACATCGCCGGCCTCGAAGGCATCAGCGGGATCGGCGTCAAAAAACTCGAGGCTTACGGGGCAGAGGTGCTGCGCGTCTGCGCCGCGGCGGCTTAGTCCTCGCAAGCCAATAGCAGTTCCCGCGCGCCGCCCGCCGGGCCGCTTAAGTTGCGCCAGACGTATTACGGATTTCAACACTGTCTATGGCGGCCCGCGCAGGGCGCTGCGGCGTCAACAACCCGCGTACCAGGCCAGCGGCGTTAAAGCACCACGACACGACCGAGAACACAGCCTTGGTGGCGCTGCGCTTTCGCCATGTCATCAACAAAAGAGGTGCCGCTGCAATGCAGGAGAAGACCCCGATGCGCGCTGTCCACGGCAGCGGGACCAACAGAACAGCGAGCAAAACAGCCCACCAGGCCAGCACGGCAACATACAGCCGCAACTCCCGCACCCGCGTCAGCACCAGCCCCAGGTGGGACTGTCCCCAGGCCGCACGCAGCAGTTCACCCAGGCCACAGATGTAGCGGCTGCGCCAGCGGCGCACCAGCAATTGGTAAGGAGGCGCATCGTGGCCATGATGCCGCACGGAATCGACGTCCAGGCGCCACAGCTTCCAGCCTCTGGCATGCAGGCGCATGGCGAGGTCGAACTCTTCATAGCTGTGCAGGTTGCGGTCCGAAAAATACCCGGCCTGTTCCACCGCCGCCCTGCGGTACAGACCGCCCATGTCCAGCCGGTCCACGCTGCCTGCCTGCATATGGCCCAACCCGCGCTCCACGCGCGCCACGTACTCCAGGCTGCTGGTATTCATTTCAACCACCTGTCCGCCGACCCCGGCCACGTCGGGGTGGGCCTGCATGAATGCCAGCGCCTGCGGCAAAAACGCGGGCAGCATTTCCATGTCGCCGTCCAGGATGTACACGAACTCGCCCGCCGAATGCTGGTACCCCAGCTGGGGGCCGACGCCGCAGCAGCGTTCATCGGCGCGCACCAGCTGCACGATGCGGATGGGATAGGCAGCAGCCAGCGCCACGGTGCGGTCGCTCGAACAGGAATCGGCAAGCACCACCTCGCCACCCACCATCTGGACGGCAGCGAGCGCACTTTCAACCGCGGCGACGATGCGCTTTTCCTCGTTCAGGGCCTTGATGACAATGCTGACCCTGCAAGGCGTTTTGCTGGTTTCAGGAAGCATTGTCACGGCCCCTCAAAATAATGCGGGCCGGCACACCCACTGCCAGGGCGCCGTCGGGAACGTCCGTGATCACCACCGCATTGGCGCCGATATCGACGTCATCGCCGATCCGGACGGCGCCCAGGATCTTTGCGCCGGCGCCGATGTTCACACGATTGCCGATATGCGGCGCCTCCAGGGGCCTGTCCATGCGCTGGTTACCGATGGTGACCCCCTGGCGGATGATGCAGTCGTCACCGATCACGGCTTTGCCGTGCACCACAATCGCGCCGGAATGTTCTATGACGAGGCGTCTTCCGATCCGGGCCGAGACGCCGATCGTGACGCCGCAGAACATTTCGGCCAGCTTGGCCAGCACCAGGTGCAGGGCGCCCAGCGGGTAGCGCACCAGCCTGGACTGAAACCGGTAGCGCAGGTGCCCCAAGCGGTATACCTGCAGCGCCCAGAAGCCCAGGGACAGGACGCCTTCCTGCGCCACACGCAAGTCTTCAAGAAAAGCCATGGTTATTGCGCCTTCATCACAAACGCCACCAAACATCGCCGGGACAGCAACTCACCTCAGACCCGGCAAAAATACGGAACAGCACAGAGCCGGCGGCGCAAGATCCATACCATTAGTCCGTTCGGACTTGCGCATGAGCCTGTTCACCCGGGTGAGGGTTGCCAAAGCCTGTAAGGGCTTGCCCCTAGAGAGGCGCGCCATAGTTGCGCTAGCATCCGCCATTGGCATGGTTCGTGCTGATGTCGACCTACTTATTGACTGGAGAATCCCCGTGATCAAACTCGTAAAGAAACATGGACTTGTCGCCCTTGCAGCGGCCGGCCTCACTGTTGCGGCCATGGCACCCGCCCACGCCGGCAAGACACTGGATGCCATCAAGGCACGGGGCCAGGTCATCTGCGGCGTGAACGTCGGGCTGGCGGGTTTTTCCTCAGCGGACAGCAACGGCGCCTGGACCGGGCTCGACGTGGACGTCTGCAAAGCCGTCGCTGCCAGCGTGCTGGGCGACGCCAGCAAGATCAAGTGGGTTCCCCTGAACGCCCAGCAGCGCTTTACCGCCCTGCAGTCCGGCGAAGTGGACGTCCTGTCGCGCAACACCACCTTCTCGCTGACGCGCGACGCCTCCCTGGGCCTGCACATGACCGCCGTCACTTACTACGACGGCCAGGGCTTCATGGTGCCGGTGAAAAGCAAGATCAAAAGTGCCAAGCAGCTGAAAAACGCCACCGTCTGCGTGCAGTCCGGAACCACCACGGAAAAAAACCTGACGGACTTCTCCAAGGCCAACAACCTGAACATGAAGCCCGTGGTGTTTGAGAAGCAGGAAGCCGTCAATGCCGCCTATTTCTCGGGCCGTTGCCAGGCTTACACCACGGATGCATCCGGCCTGGCCTCGGTGCGCAACAAGGAAGCCAAGGTTCCCGCCGACCACCTGATCCTGCCCGAGCTGATCTCCAAGGAGCCGCTGGGCCCCATGGTGCGCCGCGGTGACGACGAATGGTTCGCCATTGTCAAATGGGTGATCTATGGCCTCATTGAAGCTGAAGAATACGGCGTGACCCAGGCCAACGTCGATGCCATGACCAAGGAAAGCAAGGACCCTGTAGTCATGCGCCTGACCGGCAGCGGCGAGGACACCGGCAAGTTGCTGGGCCTGGACAAGGAATGGCTGGTTCGCGCCGTCAAGGCCGTCGGCAACTACGGTGAAATCTTCGAGCGCAACGTCGGCCCCAAGACCCCCCTGGCACTGCCGCGCGGCCAGAACAACCAGTGGAACAAGGGCGGCCAGATGTACGCCATGCCGGTGCGCTGAACGACTTATTCCGATGCGCTGAACGCAACGGGCCGCTCGCAACCATCCGTTGACGAGCGGCCCGTTTTACTTGGGTAACCGCCTTATGTCCGAGCATTCCCTGATTCCCGCGCGGCCGGCGCCGGCGCTGCGGCGTAGAGTTTTTTCCTGGCGCAGCAAGCAGGCACGCGCCCTGGTGTACCAGGTCCTTGCCGTCAGCCTGATCGTCTTCCTCGTGTGGCTGCTCGTGAGCAACACCATGAGCAACATGAAGACGCGCGGCATCCAGAGCGGCTTTGATTTTCTGTTTCAGCCCGCCGGTTTTGACATCGGCGAAGGCTGGCTGAACTACGACTCCATCGACCCCTACTGGAAAGCCTTCCTCGTGGGGCTGGTGAACACGCTGCGCGTGGCCGTGGTGGGCATCGTGCTCACGTCGGTGCTGGGCACCCTGCTGGGCGTGGGGCGCTTTTCGCGAAACGCCCTGATCCGCGGCCTGTGCTATGGCTATATCGAGATGTTCCGCAACATCCCGGTGCTATTGCAGCTGCTGATGTGGTACCTGCTGTTCACCGAATACCTGCCTGCCATCGACCAGGCCCTGCACATCGGCAGCCTGGTGTACATCAGCAAGAACGGCCTGTCTTACCCCTTCCCGGTGTGGCACCTCGGGCAAACATTGGCCGTGCTCGGCATGGCGGCCGGTGGTGTGGCAGGCTTTGTGTACGCGCGCCGGGCACGCCGCCACTTTGACCAGACCGGCCATGCGCGGCCCGTGTTGTGGGTGGTGCTGGCATTGGTCGTAGCCGGGGCAATCCTGGGCTGGCTGGCCGGGGGCGCGCCTTCCGAATGGAACCTGCCGAAGCTGACGGAAACCCAGGTGGAAGGCGGTGGCGCGCTGTCGCCTGAATACCTGGCGGTGCTGCTCGGGCTGGTGCTCTACACCTCGGCGTTTGTGGCAGAGGTAGTCCGCGCAGGCATTGCGTCGGTCTCGCTGGGCCAGCACGAGGCCAGCGCGTCATTGGGACTTTCGCGCGGGCATTCCATGCGCCTGGTGGTGCTGCCCCAGGCGCTCAGGGTCATCATCCCGCCGCTGACCAACCAGTACCTGAACCTCACCAAAAATTCGTCCCTGGCCGTTGCCGTGGGCTACCCCGACCTTGTGTCGATTGCGAACACCTCTCTCAACCAGACCGGCCGCGCCGTCGAATGCATTGCCATCATCATGCTGATCTACCTCACCACATCGCTGGCCACCTCGGCGCTGATGAACTGGTTCAACAGCCGCGCCGCCATCAAGGAACGCTGACATGAACCAGACCTTTGTTCCCGTCGCGCCACGCCCCGCCCCCGTCAAGATGGAGGGTTTTGGTCCCTGGCTGCGCAACAACCTGTTTTCCAGCATCGGCAACGCCCTGGTGTCGGTAGGGGTCATCGCCCTGTTGCTCTGGGCGGCCTCATCGGCCCTCCGGTGGGCGGTGTTCAATGCCGTGACCGTTGCCGACGCGGATGCCTGCCAGGCCGCACGCGGCATCGGCGCCTGCTGGGGTGTGATCAACGAGAAAGCCCGCATCATCCTGCTGGGGCGCTACCCGCTGACCGAGCACTGGCGCCCCGAGCTGGCCACTTTCTTATTGCTGGGCCTGGTGGTGGCCAGCTGCAGCCGCTGGTTCTGGAGACCCTGGCTCGCCCTGATCTGGGTGGTGGTGCTCGCGGCTTTTTTTACGCTCATGAGCGGCGGCGTACTCGGTCTTTCCAAGGTTTCGACCGACCAGTGGGGCGGCCTGCCGCTGACTGTCATGCTGACCGTGATCTCCATGACGATTGCCTTCCCGATTGCGGTGGCGGTGGCGCTGGGGCGGCGCTCCAACATGCCTGCCATCAAGACGCTGTGCGTCATCTACGTCGAGCTGATCCGTGGCGTTCCGCTGATCTCGGTCCTCTTCATGGCCAGCTTCATGTTTCCGCTGTTCATGCCCATCGGCAAGTCGCCCGACGTGCTGATCCGCGTGATCGTTGGCATTACGTTGTTTGCCGCGGCCTACATGGCGGAGATTGTCCGCGGCGGTTTGCAGTCCCTCTCCAAAGGGCAGGCTGAAGCCGCCGCCAGCCTGGGCCTGGGCTACTGGCAGACACAGATCAAGATTGTCCTGCCGCAGGCCCTGGGCGCCGTGGTGCCCAGCATAATGAACAACTTCATTTCGCTGTTCAAGGACACCTCCCTCGTGACCATCGTGTCGCTTTATGAGCTCACCGGCGCCCTGTCGCTGGCTGTCGGTTCCGACCCGAACTGGCGGCCGTTCAAGATTGAGGCTTACCTCTTTATCGCCGCGATTTACTTCACCTGCTGCTTCGCCATGTCTCGCTACAGCCTCTGGATCGAGCGGCGGCTGGCTGTGGGCAAGGCCCGCTGACAAAAACAAGGACCCCCATGAGCGACCCCATCATCCGCTTTGACAAAGTCAACAAATGGTATGGCAATAATTTCCACGTGCTGCGCGACCTGCAGCTGGACGTGCGGCAGGGCGAGCGCCTGGTGATCTGCGGGCCTTCCGGCTCGGGCAAATCCACGATGATCCGCTGCATCAATGCGCTGGAGGACTACCAGGAAGGCACGCTCACCGTGGCCGGCTCGGTTCTCGGTGACGACGTCAAGACCATCGACGCCGTGCGCCGCCAGGTCGGGATGGTGTTTCAGCAGTTCAACCTGTTCCCGCACCTGACCGTGCTTGAAAACCTGACCCTGTCGCCCACCTGGGTGGCGGGCCTCTCCAAAAAGGAAGCTACGGAGCGCGCCATGCACCAGCTCGAGCGCGTGCGCATCGCCGAGCAGGCGCAGAAGTACCCCCTCCAGTTGTCGGGCGGCCAGCAGCAACGCGTGGCGATTGCACGCGCGCTGTGCCTCACGCCCAAGATCATGCTGTTTGACGAGCCGACCTCCGCACTGGACCCTGAAATGATCAAGGAAGTGCTGGATGTGATGATCTCCCTTGCCGAGCAGGGAATGACCATGCTGTGCGTGACGCACGAGATGGGCTTCGCCAAGGCGGCAGCTGACCGCGTGATCTTCATGGACCAGGGCCAGATCGTCGAGCAGAACACGCCGGCGGACTTCTTCAACCACCCACAGACCGACCGGGCGAAGGATTTCCTCTCCAAGATTCTGGGGCACTGAAAATATGTGCCAGCTCCTCGGGATGAATGCCGCCAAACCCGCCGACCTTCGTTTTTCTTTCACCGGTTTTGCCGCCCGCGGCGGCTTGACGGACCACCATGGCGACGGCTTCGGGATTGGATTTTTTGAAGACAAGGCCTGCCGCATTTTTATGGACAGCCAGCCCGCAGCCACTTCGCCTGTGGCGGAGCTGCTCAAAAGCTACGCCATCAAGTCCTGCAATGTCGTGTCCCATATCCGCAAGGCGACGCAGGGCGATCCGCAGCGCCTTGAAAACTGCCATCCATTCACCCGTGAACTCTGGGGCCGGCACTGGCTGTTCGCCCACAATGGCGACCTGATCGATTATTTTCCAGCCCTGGGCGGTAACTACCAGTCCGTTGGCACTACCGACAGCGAGCGTGCCTTTTGCGCCTT
This sequence comes from Polaromonas sp. P1_E3, assembly GCF_056405935.1. NCBI lineage: Bacteria > Pseudomonadati > Pseudomonadota > Betaproteobacteria > Burkholderiales > Comamonadaceae > Polaromonas > Polaromonas sp. P1_E3. The sequence goes on along the minus strand of NZ_JBFUBD010000001.1, from coordinate 7,028 downwards.
GATGGAAAAGCTCAAGGCCATCAGCCCGCGCGAACCCTGCTCACTGGACACCGTGTTTGACACCCTGTGCAGCATGAGCGAAGGCACGGGCGAGTACGGCGTATTCAACTACCTCCTCTCCAACGGCCAGGCCCTGTTTGCGCACTGCTCCACACGGCTTTATTACCTGGTGCGGGAATGGCCGTTTTCACACGCCAAGCTCGTGGATGCCGACCTGAGCATCGACTTTGCACAGACCAATGTCCAGGAAGACCGGCTGTGCGTTGTCGCCACCCAGCCCCTGACGCTCAATGAAGACTGGCAGCAGCTGCAGCCTGGGCAGCTGCTGTGGATTGAAGGGGGCCGCATCGTACGGCAAGCGCAGCTGAAGGTTAGCGAAGACGTGCGGCGCAAAAACGAAGCCAACCTGGCCTGCGTATAAGAATCAAGCCACAGACCAATAGCCACGCGCGCAACCAGCTATCTTTTTTATAGCGCACCCTGCAAATCAGAGGCGCCACGCCTATTGCATGAATCCCATGGAGCGCGCTTCCCGCACCTCAGGCTTGATGCGGTGTTCGGCCTCCAGTTGGGCCAGGAATTCCTCGCTGGAAAATTCCGCCGCAAGAATATCGACCTGGCGTTTCACAGCCGCAAAATCGCCCGGGCAAAGCTGCGTCAGTTTGCCGAGCCTCTCCCGCAGCGGCGCCGTGAGCCGGCCGGCGTCGCCTGCGAGCGCTTCGGTGACGAACATCGCCTCCCGCTGCGCATGCGTCAGCGGCATGAATTTGATCTTGAAAGTGAAACGCCGCAGCGCCGCCTGGTCCAGGCTTTCGAGCAGGTTGGTCGTGCAGATGAAGATGCCCGCATGGCGCTCCATGCCCTGCAGCATCTCGTTGACTTCGGTCACCTCGTAAGTACGCTGGGCGCCTCGCCTGTCCTGCAGGAAGCTGTCCGCCTCGTCCAGCAGCAGCACGGCCTTTTCCGCCTCGGCCTCGCGAAACATCGCCGCCATGTTCTGTTCGGTCTCTCCGACATACTTGCTCATCAGGTCGCTGGCCTGTTTGATGATGAGCGGCAGGTCCAGCGCCTTCGCGATGTGCTCGGCCAGCGCGGTTTTACCGGTGCCGGGCGGGCCATAAAAGCACAGGCTGCCGTGGCTTCGGCTTTTCAGCGCCTCGACGATGCGCGGCACCTCGAACCGGGATTCGACGTTGAGCATGGACAGGTCATAGGTGGTCGCGTTGCGCCGGCCTGAAGCCTCGGCCCGGTTGCCCAATGCCACGTCGGCGTTTTTGAGCTGGCGCTCGATCAACGACTCCATCAGCAACGGCCTTCCGCCAGACAGGATGGCTTTCATGCCGTCAGCGTCGACCTGCGCGTCCACCGCGTCGTCGGGGGCACTGGCCAGCCGGGCGAACCGGACCGCCGTGCGTATCTGGGCCGGGGTCAGGCCTTTGCGGGCGGTCAGCTTGGCTACAAAAGCATCGCTGACCTCCACGCCTTCCAGGGTCTTGCGCACCAGGCCCTCGCGGGCGCCGGGCGGCGGCGACCGGAGCTCCAGATGGTAGGCAAAGCGCCGGCGAAAGGCGGGGTCGATCTGCTCGATGCGGTTGGTGACCCACAGGGTGGGCACGGTGTTGGACTCCAGGATCTGGTTAACCCAGGCCTTGCCGCTCACCGACCCGCTGGCGGGTACGGGCAACTGCTCGGAGCGCGCCATGAGTTGCGCGGCTTCGCTGGAAATCGGCGGAAACACATCCTCGACTTCGTCAAACAGCAAGGCGGAGTGCGTGCTGCCCTTCAGGAAGACCTGGGCGATCTGCAGCGAACGGTAACGGTCACGGCCACTCAGGGAATTGCCGTCGCGGTCGGCGTATTCGACTTCGAACAGGTCCAGGCCGGCGGCCTGCGCCACCACCTTGGCCAGCTCGGTCTTGCCGGTGCCGGGTGGTCCGTAAAGCAGCACATTGACGCCCTGCTCCTTGCCGGCCACCGCATTGCGCAGCAGCGACACCAGCACCTGGGCGTCCTCCTGCACGAAGGCAAAGTCGGCCAGGCCCAGGCTGCTGTGCGCGGCCGGCCGCGTGAACACCGCCATGAGTTCATTCTGGTCGCGGTATTCGCGCATCAGCACGGGCGGCAGCTTCTCGCTGACCTTCATCAGGTCGGCAAGGTCGGTGATGTTGTGCTCGGAGATCAGGTTCTCGACCATGCCGATGCGCTCCAGGCGCGAGCCGGCGCGCAGGGCTTCGGCAACCTCGGGCGCCTTCACCCCCGCCACATCGGCGATGGCGGCATAGGCCTCGGGCGCATTGTTAACCTTGAACTCCACCAGCAGCGAGCGCAGGTCACGCTGGTAGCGCGCCAGGGTTCCGTAAAGCAGCAGCGCACGCTCGGCGCGGTTGAGCTGCAGCAGGTTGGCCAGCGCATCGATGTTTTTTTCGACCAGCGTGGATTGTTTCTTGAGTGCCTGGGTCAGCCATTCGCCGGTGGCAGCCAGCACCGAGAGCAAATCCTTGGGCTGGTCCTTGGCGTGTTCATCAAGGTAGAAGAACAGCGTGCCTTCCTCATAGGGCCCGCGCCAGGCGCCGTGGCGCGCCATGAATTCGGCATCGGTCAGGTTTTCATGGCCGCGCCAGAACTCGTTGTCCTTGCAGCGGCGGCCGAGAAACTCGCGCAGCCGCTGCACGGCCGGCAGGGGCCAGACAAGGTGGCGGCCGGAAAGCGAAAGCAGGCTGTTGAGGTCGCGGCGCACATTGAACTTGGCACCCTGCCTTGCCGCCAGCGTCAGCACGAAATGCGAGCACATCAGGTCCAGCACCGGCGCTTCTTTCAGCCCGGGGGACAGCAGCCACTGCTGCTCGCTAACGGAACGCTTGCTCATGGACAAACCTCGCTTTGCAACTACACGGTTGGTAGACATGCCTGTGAGATACCTGTTTCAAGAACGCCGCCTCACCGACTGTGAACACCGCAGATGCGACATGGTTCAATGAGGCTCCACCATAACGCAGCTTGAAGCATCATGGAAGACGCTACTTGTACCCCCACGTGTGAAATGCGCCACACAAACTCCTGCGAAGATCAGGAAAGATGATCCCGCACAATCGCACCATAGCCCGCAGAGGAATTCCATGCTCAGTCTCCAGGATATAGAACAAGCCGCCCAGCGCCTGCAGGGCCACCTCCTCGACACGCCCTGCGTGGAGTCCAGGACGCTTTCCCAGCTGACAGGGGCGCAGATTTACCTGAAGTTCGAGAACCTGCAGTACACGGCATCCTTCAAGGAGCGCGGCGCCTGTAACAAATTGGCCCAGCTCTCGGCCGACGAACGGCGGCGCGGCGTGATCGCCATGAGTGCGGGCAACCATGCCCAGGGCGTGGCCTACCACGCTCAGCGCCTGGGCATACGGGCCGTGATCGTGATGCCGCGCTTCACGCCGGGCGTCAAGATCGAACGCACACGGGGGTTCRGCGCCGAGGTGGTGCTGCACGGCGATACCCTGGACGAATCCCGAGCCCATGCACTGACGCTCGCCGGGCGGGAGGGCCTGGTCTTTGTGCACCCTTACGATGACGAAGCCATCGTCGCGGGCCAGGGCACGGTGGGGCTGGAAATGCTGAAGACGCAACCCGACCTCGATGCGCTGGTCATTGCCGTGGGCGGCGGCGGCCTGATCGCCGGCATGGCCACGGCGGCCAAGGCACTCAAGCCCGGCATCGAAATCGTCGGCGTGCAAACCTCGCGCTTTCCCGGCATGGTCAATGCCATCAAGGGCACGAAACATCCCCAGGGCACGAGCACCATTGCCGAAGGCATTGCGGTGGGAACGCCGGGCATCATCCCGCAGGCCATCATCGCCAGGCTGGTCGACGACCTGGTGCTGGTGGATGAAGGCGATATCGAGCAGGCCATGGTCATGCTGCTTGAGATCGAGAAAACCCTGGTGGAAGGCGCCGGCGCGGCCGGCCTGGCGGCGCTGCTGAAATACCCGGGGCGTTTTGCCGGTAAAAAGATCGGCCTGGTGCTGTGCGGCGGCAATATCGACCCGCTGTTGCTCGCGGCCATCATCGAGCGCGGCATGGTGCGTGCCGGGCGCCTGGCGCGCATCAAGGTCAGCGTGCGCGACATTCCCGGTTCATTGGCGAAGATCACCGCCACCGTGGCCGACGCCGGCGCCAACATTGATGAGGTGCATCACCAGCGCGCCTTCACCATGCTGTCGGCCCAGAACGTGGAGATCGAGCTGGTGATCCAGACACGCGGGCGCGACCATATCCAGCAAGTGCTCGCGGCGCTGAACAGCGCAGACTTTGAAGCCACGGAGCAGCACTGAACGCTGCGGCGCACTGCTTCGCCCCACCGGTTCGTGCAGGCGTGCAGAACCGGCACTCCCGCGTCAGTTCCAGCCGATCACGTCAAAGCCTCTTTCGCTGAGGCAGCGCTGGACAAAGCTGCGGTAGGTGCTGTTGGGCCGGTCACTGTGAAAAGCGCCGGACACGGCGCCGGCAGAGCCGCCCACGGCGGCCCCCGCAGCGCCGGCCCGCACCACCCCTTCGCCGCCGCGCCCGGTGATCAACGCACCGACGGCGGAAGCGACGCCTGCGGTCGCAGCACCTTCACCGGCGCGCCGCCCCACCTCATTGGTGCTTTGCGTTGGCGAAAGCCCCGCCGTCGAAGCCCTCGACATGCAGGCATTGACCTCCGCCTGGCCTTGCGCGTCACCTACCCGCTGAAGGGTGGCATTCGGGTACAGCACGGGCCTGGCCGAGCCGCTTTGCGGCCCGCCGGAGGCGCAGGCCGACAGCACAAGCACGGCAGCAGCACTTGCGCATGCCGGGCGGAATGGTACAGAGAGCGTCACGGAGAACGGTGCAGAGAATTTCATGTGTTCCTTCCACAAAAATATCATGGCAAAGGGTACCGCAAACAGCGCATGACCCCCTTTGCCCGGAGGTGCTTCGAACAGGTAAAATCCTGCAAGATCTTCAAGTTTCAGGAATCACCATGTCCAGCCCCACAAGCCACACCACCAATGCCGCTCACGACACTGCCACGCCCGCCCAGGAAGCTGACGCCGTTGAGTCCATCGTCCCGATGATCCCGATCGTTCTGCCTGTTGTCGGCGGCGTGTTGATGTTCCTGCTGGCCTTTATTGCTGTCTACATGGCCTGAAGCCGGTTCTTCCGCCCCCCCAAAAAGTCCGCGCCACGCGGACTTTTTTGTTTCCGGCCCGCAACCGTGGCCATTTCCACCCGACGCATCGCACGCCTTCATCTCCATGCCCGGGTGTCCGGCGCCGCGTTGTTGCACATCCCCGCCCAGGCTGGCGATTGCCTCAAAACCTGTTTCGCCTATTCACTACCGTGAAGTCATGGGTGCCTGAACCGGTCGAAAGGTGATGCATAACCTCATGCTTGTTATGCATAACTTTTGCCTGTAACTTACAGGTAACTCACGCCGATCTTCTTAAAATGAATCGACCGGCCGACTCGCGGAAGATGAAAAAGCAGCGCCATCGCCCCGCTTTTTCAGCACAGCGCCGCAAGCACTCCTCTGGCTTGCGGCCCCGCCCGCCGACCGGGACCTGGTTGACACAGGGGACCTGAAAGCGTCTTGTCCGGGGCCATCCAGCGCCCGCACAAAAGAAGCCCAAGCCCTATTTCGGCAAACGTCATGGCAGCCGCTGGCGATCACGCGACGTTTTTCGAAATAACGCTTTTTAACTTTGGAGTTTTTTCGATGAACCATCCCGCGATGCAAGGGCTCAACCTCAATACGCCCCCCTACGTCAAAAATGCCAGGCTGATCGCCTGGGTCGCCGACATGGTGGCCCTGTGCAAGCCCGACAACATTTACTGGTGTGACGGCAGCGATGCTGAATACCAGCGCCTGTGCCAGCAACTGGTCGATGCCGGCACCTTCAAGAAACTCAACGAAGCCAAGCGCCCGAACAGCTTCCTGGCCTGCTCCGACCCCACCGACGTGGCCCGCGTGGAAGACCGCACCTTCATCTGCTCGGCCAAAAAAGAAGATGCCGGCCCAACCAACAACTGGATGGCACCCGCCGAGATGCGCAGCACGTTGCAGCCCCTCTTTGACGGCTGCATGAAAGGCCGCACCATGTATGTGGTGCCTTTCAGCATGGGCCCGCTCGGCTCACCCATCGCGCACATCGGCATTGAGCTCTCCGACAGCCCCTACGTGGCCGTCAACATGAAGATCATGACGCGCATGGGCAAGGCCGTGTTTGACGTGCTGGGCGTCAGCGGCGAATTTGTGCCCTGCGTGCATACCGTGGGCGCACCGCTGGCCGAAGGCCAGAAAGACGTGAAATGGCCTTGCAACAAGACCAAATACATCGTGCATTACCCCGAGACGCGCGAGATCTGGTCGTATGGCTCCGGCTACGGCGGCAATGCGCTGCTGGGCAAAAAGTGCTTTGCGCTGCGCATCGCCTCCAACATGGGCCGTGCGGCGTCGCAAGACGGCTCCGGCAACCCTGGCTGGCTGGCCGAGCACATGCTCATCCTCGGCGTGACCTCCCCCGAAGGCAAGAAGTACCACGTCGCGGCGGCGTTTCCGTCGGCCTGCGGCAAGACCAATTTTTCGATGCTGGTGCCGCCGGCTGGCTTTGAAGGCTGGAAAGTCACAACCATCGGCGACGACATCGCCTGGATCAAACCCGGCAAGGACGGCCGCCTTTACGCGATCAACCCGGAAGCCGGTTACTTCGGCGTGGCCCCGGGTACCAACATGCTGACCAATCCCAACTGCCTGCGCAGCCTGGACCGCGATGTGATCTTCACCAACGTCGGCCTGACCGACGACGGCGACGTCTGGTGGGAAGGCATGGAGCAGGACGCCCCCGGCAAGGCATTGCCGGCGCACCTGATCGACTGGCAAGGCAAGGACTGGACGCCGCAAATCGCGAAGGAAACCGGTGCCAAGGCCGCCCACCCCAATTCGCGCTTTACCGTGGCCGCCACCAACAACCCGGCGCTGGACCCGGCCTGGAACCCCGGCGCTGGACCCGGCCTGGAAC